>NZ_JBEXTZ010000010.1:0-123849 GCF_040614195.1 Amycolatopsis sp. NPDC006125 | reverse complement strand
GGCCGCGCTCGCCGAGGCGGTGCCGGCCGCGGGCGGGGTGCACGTGGTGAACAACAACGCCGCGGCGCTGCTGCTGGCCGCGCTCGCGCTGGCGCCCGGCAAGGAGATCGTGATCAGCCGCGGCGAGCTGGTCGAGATCGGCGACGGGTTCCGCATTCCCGAGCTGCTGGCGTCCACCGGCGCGCGGCTGCGCGAGGTCGGCACCACGAACCGGACCGGCCTGCGTGACTACTCCGCGGCGCTCGGCCCGGACACCGGCTTCGTGCTGAAGGTGCACCCGTCGAACTTCCGGGTCACCGGATTCACCGCGGAGGCGTCGGTGCGCGAGCTCGCCACGCTGGACGTGCCGCTGGTCGTCGACATCGGGTCCGGGCTGCTCGCGCCGCACCCGGTCCTGCCGGACGAGCCGGACGCCACCACGGTCCTGCGCGACGGCGCCGATCTGGTGACCGCGAGCGGTGACAAGCTGCTCGGGGGCCCGCAGGCCGGGCTGCTGCTGGGCTCGGCCGAGCTGGTGGAGCGGCTGCGCAGGCATCCCGCCGCCCGGGCGTTGCGCGTCGACAAGCTGACTCTCGCCGCGCTGGAGGCGACCTTGCGCGGGCCCGAACCGCCGGTCGCGCGGGCCCTGGTCGCCGACGTGGCGGAACTGCGCCGGAGGGCGGACGCGCTGGCCTCGCGGATTCCCGGTGCGAGCGTGGTGTCGTGCCGTTCGGCGGTCGGTGGCGGCGGGGCGCCCGGGGTGGAGCTGCCGTCGGTCGCGGTGAGCCTGCCGGAGTCGTTGGCGGAGCCGCTGCGCACCGGGACGCCGTCGGTGGTGGGCCGGGTCGAGCACGGCCGGTGCCTGCTGGACCTGCGCACGGTCGGCCCGGACGAGGACGAACTGCTGCTCGCGGCGGTGCGCGCGTGTACGTCGTAGCGACCGCGGGGCACGTCGACCACGGCAAGTCGACGCTGGTCGAGCGGCTCACCGGCACCTGGCCCGACCGGCTCGCGGAGGAGCAGCGCCGGGGGCTGACGATCGAGCTGGGGTTCGCCTGGACGGAGATCGACGGGCGGCGGCTCGCGTTCGTGGACGTGCCTGGGCACGAGCGGTTCGTGCCGAACATGCTCGCCGGGGTCGGCCCGGTGCCCGCCGTGGTGTTCGTCGTCGCTGCGGACGAGGGGTGGATGCCGCAGTCGGCGGAACACCTGGCGGCGCTCGACGCGCTCGGCGTCCGGCACGCGCTGCTCGTCGTGACCAAGGCCGACCTCGCCGATCCCGGGCCCGCGACCGCGGAAGCGCTTTCCCACCTGGCGGTCCTCGGGAGCTGCGACGTGGTGTCGATCGGGCGCGGCGGGGACCTGGAGCCGGTGCGCAGGGCGTTGTGCGCGCTCGTCGACCGGCTGCCCGCGCCGGATCCGGCGGCGGACGTGCGGCTGTGGGTGGACCGGGCGTTCACGGTGCGCGGCGCGGGCACGGTGGTGACCGGGACGCTCGCCGGCGGCACCCTGCGTGCGGGGGACGAGCTGGAGCTGGCCGGGGAGCGGGTGACCGTCCGCGGGCTGCAGTCGCTCGGCGCGTCGGAAACCGAGGTGACCGCGGTGGCGCGGGTCGCGGTGAACCTGCGCGGGGTGGACCGCGACCGGGTGCGGCGCGGGGACGCGCTGCTGACGCCGGGGGCGTGGGTGCACACCTCGGAGGTGGACGTCGCGGTGCGCGCGCAGGGGGAGCTGCACCGGGAGCTGGTGCTGCACCTCGGCGCGGCGGCGGTCCCGGTGCATGTCCGTCCACTGGGGACGGACGCGGCGCGGCTGCGGTTGCGGGAACCGCTGCCGTTGCGCATCGGGGACACCGGACTGCTGCGGGACCCCGGCGAGCACCGGATCGCGGCCGGGATCACGGTGCTGGACGTGCGGCCGCCGCCACTGCGGCGTCGTGGTGCGGCGCGTGCGCGGGCGGCGGAGCTGGCCGCCGGGCGGGTGGCGCCGCCGCCGATCGCCCGCGCGAGCGAGCTGCGGGCGATGGGATTCCCGTTGACGGGCAAGCGGATCGGCGAGTGGGTCGTGGACGACGCGGCCCTCGCGCGGGCGCGCGAGGAGGCGCTGTCGCGCTTCGACGAGTGGTCATCTCGCAACCCCGTCGCGGCCGGGATGCCGGTGGAGGCGTTGCGCCAGGCGGCCGGGCTACCCGCGGCCGAACTGGTGCCGGCCGCGCTGGACGGCACCGGGCTGGTGATCGCCGACGGTCTCGTGCGGCGGCCGGGTGCGAGATTGCCCGCGCCGGTGCTGTCCGCGCTGGCGCGGCTGGACGAGCGGTTCCGGTCGCAGCCGTTCCGCGCGCCCGAGGCCGACGACCTCACCGAGCTGGGGCTGGGCGCGCGGGAACTGGCGGCGGCGGTGCGCGCCGGGCGGCTGACCCGGATCGCCGACGGGGTGTTCCTCGGCCCCGACGCGGTTCCGCGGGCCGCCGAGGTGCTGGGGACGCTGCCGCAGCCGTTCACGGTCAGCGAGGCCCGGCGAGCGCTGGACACGACCCGCCGGGTCGCGGTGCCATTGCTGGAGCTGCTCGACGCCCGCGCGATCACCGCCCGGACCCCGGATTCGCGGCGCCACCTGCGCTGAGCTGCCACGACACGCGGGTTTCGCTCGGAAGCGTGACGGGTACTCGACTCACGGTGAGGAGAGGAGCTCGTCATGGACACGAACGCCTATGTGGCCTTCCTCGTGATAGGCGCGCTGATCGTCCTGGTCGACGGTCAGTTCGTCTACCACAGCGGGAAGCGGTACCTGGCGAACGGGCAGGGCGAATCGGAATCGGGGGCGTCCATGGCCCGGCTGGTCGCGGTGCTGTTCCACATCGCGACGCTGGGCGTGCTCGCGCTCATCTCGACGATCGACTTCCCCGGCGGCACCACGCCGACGGCGATCGTGGGACGCATCGGCGTGTTCCTGCTGGTGCTGGCGCTGGCCCACGGCATCACCATCGCCGTGCTGTCGCGCCAGCGCGAGGAACAGGTCGTCGAGCAGATCAACACGCGGATGAACGCCCCGCGCCCGGCGGACCACTCGCTCAACGACCCGGTCGTCTCGCCGGTGCCCGGGCAGGAGGGCCGCGACCCGCGGGTCAGCCCGAGCATCGAGAGCGGCACGCCGTACACCACGGACCGGTACTAGGAGTTCAGGCTCCGCCGGCGATGCGGCGATAGCGGCGGCGAACTCGGTGGCTCCGGCGTCCACGTGACGCCGGAGCTTCCTGCGCGCGGCCAGCGTGATCGAGTGCTGCGGCCAGGTCGGCGCGATCGAAGGCGCCTCGCACGGTCGCGGCGAGTCGACAGTCACCACGGTCCGGACACCGGTGCGGCCTCCGCGTCGCTCTCCGGCCACGGTGGCGTCGTCACCGCGACCACCGTCAGCCCGTCCGCGCCCGCCCGGAACTGGAACGCCGTGCCGAGCGGGATCGTCAAGCACACCCCGGGCGCCAGCTCAGTGACCTCCTCGCGCGTGCCCTGCCTGCGCCACATCCGGCCGCTGCCGCCGACGACGTACCAGATCTCCTCCACGGTCGCGTGCGCAACGGCCCGCGACACCTGATCCGGCTCCAGCGCGAAGTGCGCGAAACTCGCCACGCCCGGCAATGTGCACAGTGGACGGACCGCGGAGCCGTCCGGTGCGGTCACCTCGACGGCGTCCGCGAGACGCCTGGTCTGGAACGGTTTCACGACACGGCCTTCCGGTAGCGCCGCGACAGGACCCGCAGCCGATCGACGAGTTCCGGCGGCCCGGTCACGGTGAAATCCAGGTCCAGCAGACCCAGGTGCACGGCGATGCTCTGCACGGTGTCCGCGCCGGTGTGCAGCACGCACGTCGTCGCGTCGATCGCCTCGACCGTGCCCACCGCCGGGTTGATCCGTTCACGTACCACCTCCGCCGGAGCGTGCACGGTCACCTCCGCGCGGTGCCGCCACGCCGCCGCCGACACCCCGCGGCGCACCCGGTCGGTCACTTCTTCGGGCAGCTCACGCGGGGTGAACCGCGGGCCGGACGGGATCTTCGGCTCCATCCGGTCCACCCGGAACGTGCGCCAGTCGCCGCGGTCGCAGTCCCACGCCACGAGGTACCAGCGGCTTCCCCAGTTCACCAGCCGGTACGGGTCCGCCACGCGCCGACCGGTCGTGCCGTCGTGCCCGGTGTAGTCGAACCGCAGCCGCTCGTGGTCGCGGCACGCGGCGGCGAGGAGGCTCAAGGTTTCGGCGCTCACGCGCGGGCCTTCGCTGTCGGCAGGCGCACGAACGGCGTAGGTGCTCAGCGCTTGCACGCGGCGTCGCAAGCGCGACGGCAGGACCTGCTCCAGCTTCGCCAGCGCGCGCAATGCCGTCTCCTCGACGCCGGTGAGGGAGCCGGCCGCTGTGCGGAGGCTGATCGCGACCGCGACGGCCTCCTCATCGTCGAGCAGGAGCGGCGGCAGCGCGGCGCCCGCGCCCAGCCGGTAGCCGCCGACCGAGCCGCGCGTGCCGTGCACCGGGTACCCGAGGTTGCGCAGCCGCTCGACGTCGTTGCGGACGGTGCGGGTGCTCACCTCGAGGCGTTCGGCGAGTTCGGCGCCGGTCCAGTCGCGGGGTGTCTGCAGCAGGGACAGCAGGCGGAGCAGTCGGGCGGAGGTCTCCAGCATTTTTCCGAGTCTGCCGGATCAATAGGAACGAAGTCTTCCTATTGGCCGCCTAGCTTGGTGTCATGACCGAGATCAAGCCCTTCCGCATCAACGTCCCGCAGGCCGACCTGGACGACCTGGCCGACCGCCTCGCCCGCACCCGGTTCAGCGAAGAACTCGCCGACGGCGGCGACGACTACGGCGTGCCGGTCGCCCGCGTGCGTGAGCTGGTCGAGTACTGGCGCGACGGCTACGACTGGCGCGCCTTCGAAGCGAGATTGAACGCCTATCCGCAGTTCACCACCGAGATCGACGGCCAGAACGTCCACTTCCTGCACGTCCGGTCGGCGCGCGAGGACGCGCTGCCGCTGATCCTCACGCACGGCTGGCCCGGTTCGATCGTGGAGTACCTCGACGTGATCGAGCCGCTGTCCCGCGACTTCCACCTGGTGATCCCGTCGATCCCGGGGTTCGGCTTCTCCGGCCCGACCCGCGAGCGCGGCTGGAACCGGTACCGGGTCGCGAAGGCGTGGGCGGAGCTGATGGCCCGCCTCGGCTACGAGCGCTACGGCGCGGTCGGCAACGACGGCGGCTCGCTGATCTCACCCGAGGTCGGCCGGGTGGACCCGGAGCACGTCGTCGGTGTGCACGTCACGCAGATCTTCTCGTTCCCGTCGGGCGATCCCGCCGAGATGGCCGACCTGACGCCCGAGGAGGGTGCCGCGCTGGAGCACCTGCAGTGGTTCTGGTCGAAGATGGGCGCGTTCAACCAGCTGCAGGCCCAGCAGCCGCAGACGCTGGCGCACGCACTGGCCGACTCGCCGGCCGGCTTGGCCGGGTGGAACGGCCAGCTGCTCGCCGGCTTGGACGATGACTTCGTGGTGACGAACCTGGCGATCTACTGGCTGACGGGCACGACGGCGTCCTCGATGCGGTTCTACTGGGAGGACGCGCAGACGGAACCGCCCGCCGAGCCGACCACGGTGCCGCTGGCGCTGGCCGGCTTCGCGAACGACTTCCAGTCCATCCGCCGCTTCGCCGAGCGCGACCACAAGAACATCGTCAGCTGGCACACCTACGAGGTCGGCGGCCACTACGCGGCGCACCAGGCCCCCGCGGAGCTGGCGCAGGACATCCGGCAGTTCTTCGGCTCGCTCTAGGTCGCAGACGGGCCGGACCGCGGGTCCGCGGTCCGGCCGCGGCGTCAGGCGTAGAGCGTCGGCGAGTACAGGCGCGCGTCGTTGCCCACGCCGTCGACCCCGAAGCGGATCGTGCTGTCCTCGCGGAAGTCCTTGTCGCACACGCCCCAGTGGCCGGAGCCGAGGTTGTTCCGGCACGTGCCCTGACGGTAGGGCGCCCCGTTCAGGTTGTTGTACCAGCGGACCTCGGCCGCTTGCCCGTTCGCCTTCGTGTCGCGGACGTAGAACAGGTCGCCGTAGGGCTGGTAGCAGCCCTCCACCCCGGTGTCCGTCACGCAGTAGTACCAGTAGTTGCCGCTCGGGCCGTTCGAGGCCGTCGCGATGTTGTAGTCCGAAGCCGCGGCCGTTCCCGGGACGAGCAGCGCGAGCACCGCGCCGATCGAGGTGGCCAGGGCAACGAACAACGAGCGTCGCGCACGCATGTGGGAAACCCCTTCGCCAGTGCGAGTAGGCCTTGTCCGTGACCACACGATCGGGTCGGCATCGCGGTCTGCCTGGTCCGATTCGGGCGACCGCGATGCCGTCGAGCAGTCGCAATGGTTGTGGGTTGTCGCCGGCGTGGCCGCCGGTGAGCAGCACCCGCATCGGCAGCCCGCGGCCATCGACGGCGAGGTGGATTGTGGTGCTCAGTCCTCCGCGGGAGCGTCCGAGTCCTTCCCCGTCGACCGCGAGCGCCTCGACGGCGGGGGCGCAGCCCCCTTTTTCCGGGCGCCCGCAGACGCCACGGAGCGCCGGTGCGTGGCTTCCACAGAATCGCGTTGAGCACCTGCCGGTGATCCCGCCACCGCCGACCCCGCCCCGACACCGGCAACAACGGCTCGATCCGCGCCCACGCCCGATCCGCCAATACTACGTCTAATTGCAGACGGCCCCCTGGGCGGCGGAGCCGACCAGACGGGCGTACTTGGCCAGCACGCCGGTGCGGCGCGGGGGCGGGGGCGCTTCCCAGCCGGACCGGCGTTCGGCCATCTCCTCCGCGGAAATCCCCACGTCGAGCGTGCGCGTCTCCATGTCGAGCACGATCGGGTCGCCGTCGCGGACGAAGGCGATCGGGCCGCCGTGCGCGGCCTCCGGGGCGACGTGCCCGATGCACAGCCCGGTGGTCCCGCCGGAGAACCGGCCGTCGGTGAGCAGCAGGACGTCCTTGCCCAGCCCGGCGCCCTTGATCGCGCCCGTCACGGCCAGCATCTCGCGCATCCCGGGCCCGCCGCGCGGCCCCTCGTACCGGATCACCACCACGTCGCCGGGCTGCAGCGTCGGCAGCGCGTCCATCGCCGCCTGCTCGCCGTCGAACACCCGCGCCGTGCCCTCGAACCGCGACGAGTCGAACCCGGCGCTCTTCACCACCGCGCCCTCCGGCGCGAGGCTGCCGTGCAGGATCGTGAGGCCGCCGGTCGGGTGGATCGGGTCCGACAGCTTCCGCACGACCTCGCCGTCCAGCTCCGGCGGCGCCAGCTCGGCCAGGTTCTCGGCCAGCGTCTTGCCCGTCACGGTGAGGCAGTCGCCGTGCAGCAGACCCGCGTCCAGCAGCGCCTTCATCACCACCGGCACGCCGCCGACCCGGTCGACCGCGGTCATCACGTGCCGCCCGAACGGCTTCACGTCGGCCAGGTGCGGCACCCGGTCACCGATCCGGGTGAAGTCGTCCAGCGTCAGCTCGACCTCGGCCTCGTGCGCGATCGCCAGCAGGTGCAGCACCGCGTTGGTGGACCCGCCCAGCGCCATCACGACGGCGATCGCGTTCTCGAACGCCTCGCGCGTCAGCACGTCCCGCGCGGTGATCCCCGCGGCGAGCATGCCGACCACGGCCTCGCCGCTCTCCCGCGCGAACCGGTCGCGCCGCCGGTCCACCGACGGCGGGCTCGCCGAGCCGGGCAGCGACATGCCCAGCGCCTCCGCCGCGCAGGCCATCGTGTTCGCCGTGTACATCCCGCCGCAGGCGCCCTCACCGGGGCAGATGGCGCGTTCGATCTTGTCGACCTCCTCGCGGGAGATCAGGCCGCGGGCGCACGCGCCGACCGCCTCGAACGCGTCGATGATCGTCACCTCGCGACCGTCGACGTTGCCCGGCAGGATCGACCCGGCGTAGAGGAACACCGCCGCGACGTCCAGCCGCGCGGCGGCCATCAGCATCCCGGGCAGGCTCTTGTCGCAGCCGGCCAGCAGCACCGCGCCGTCCAGCCGCTCGGCCTCCATCACCGTCTCCACCGAGTCGGCGATGATCTCCCGCGACACCAGCGAGAAGTGCATGCCCTCGTGGCCCATGGAGATGCCGTCGGACACGGAGATCGTGCCGAACTCCATCGGGTAGCCGCCGCCGGCGTGCACCCCCTGCTTGCTCGCCTGCGCCAGCCGTTGCAGGGAGAGGTTGCACGGTGTTATCTCGTTCCATGACGAGGCGATGCCGATCTGCGGTTTGGCGAAGTCCTCGTCGCCCATTCCGACCGCGCGCAGCATGCCACGCGCCGCCGCGCGTTCCAGCCCGTCCGTCACGTCCCGCGACCGGGGTTTGAGGTCAGCCATGCTGAGCACCATAGGCCCGAGATCCACTCTCTACACAACGTTGACGACCGAGAACAAGTTGTAGAGAATCGATGTCATGACGACGGTGTCATTCGATCGGCATCCGGATTCCTACCGGCACTGGCGGCTCCGGATCGAGCCGCCGCTGGCGTGGCTGGAGATGGACGTCGACGAGCAGGGCGGCCTGGTCCCCGGCTACGAGCTGAAGCTCAACTCCTACGACCTGGGCGTGGACATCGAGCTCTACGACGCCGTCCAGCGGCTGCGCTTCGAGCACCCCGAGGTGCGCGCGGTGATCCTGACCAGCGCCAAGGACAAGGTGTTCTGCGCCGGCGCGAACATCCGGATGCTGGCCGGCTCCCCGCACGAGTGGAAGGTGAACTTCTGCAAGTTCACCAACGAGACCCGGGGCGGCATCGAGGACGCCACCGAGAACTCCGGCCAGATCTACCTCGCCGCGGTCAACGGCAGCTGCGCCGGCGGCGGCTACGAAATCGCCCTGGCGTGCGAGAAGATCCTGCTGGTCGACGACAACTCGTCGACCGTCGCGCTGCCCGAGGTGCCGCTGCTCGGCGTGCTGCCCGGCACCGGCGGCCTCACCCGGGTCACCGACAAGCGCCGGGTCCGCAAGGACCGCGCCGACGTGTTCGCCACCCGCCCGGACGGCGTGAAGGGCCGCACCGCGGTGGACTGGCGGCTGGTCGACGAGCTGGTCCCGCGCCAGGAGTTCCGCGCGGTCGTCGAGCAACGCGCCCGGGAACTCGCCGCCCGGAGCAACCGGCCGCGGGACGCGCAGGGCATCGTGCTCGAACCGCTCGACCGCACCGAAGAAGACGACCGCATCACCTACCCCAACACCACCGCCGAGCTGGACCGCGCCGCCGGCGTCGTCACGATCACCGTCCGCGGACCGCAAGCAGACGGCTGGCTGTTGGCGATGACCCGCGAACTGGACGACCTCGTCCTGCGCCTGCGCACCAACGAACCCGAGCTGGGCACCTGGGTCTTCCGCACCGAGGGCGACCCGGACGCCGTGCTCGCCGCCGAACGGGAGGTGCTCACCGGCACAGACTGGCTGTCCAACGAGGTCCTGCACTACTACAAGCGCACGCTGAAACGCCTCGACGTCACCAGCCGCAGCCTCATCGCCCTGATCGAACCCGGCAGTTGCTTCGCCGGGGTGCTGCTGGAGCTCGCGCTGGCCTGCGACCGCCAGTACATGCTGGACGGCCCGCCGATCGACGACGAGGACAGCGAGGAACGCGCGTGCCTCGTGCTGTCGGACGCGAACTTCGGCGCCTTCCCGATGGGCAACGGCCTGTCCCGCCTGGAATCCCGGTTCTACGGCGAGCACGACCACCTGGACTGGCTCAAGCGCGAGCGCGACCGGCGGCTGTCCGCGGGCGAGGCCGTGGAGCTGGGCCTGGTCACCGAGGCCCCGGACGACATCGACTGGGAGGACGAGATCCGGATCGTGCTGGAGGGTCGCGCCGCGCTGTCGCCGGACGCGCTCACCGGCATGGAGGCCAACCACCGGTTCGTCGGCCCGGAAACCATCGAGACCAAGATCTTCGGCCGCCTGACGGCCTGGCAGAACTGGATCTTCACGAGACCGAACGCCTCCGGGCCGGAGGGCGCGCTGCGCCGCTACGGCACCGGCCAGAAGGCTTCCTTCGACCGCAAGCGGGTGTGAGATGCCGACCAGGATCGACTACGACGCCAAGATCCCGAACAACGTCGAACTGTCCGACAACCGGAGGCTGCAGCGGGCGCTGGAGGGCTGGCAGCCGAAGTTCATGCACTGGTGGGCCGAGATGGGCCCGGCGCTGGAAACCCAGGGCGTGTACCTGCGCACGGCGGTCAGCGTCGGCCGCGACGGCTGGGCGCACTTCGACCACGTCGTGCCGCAGGACTACCGCTGGGGCATCTTCCTCTCCGAACGCGACCCGGACCGCCGCATCGCGTTCGGCGAGCACCGTGGCGAGCCCGCGTGGCAGCAGGTGCCCGGCGAGTACCGCGCCGACCTGCAGCGGCTGATCGTCATCCAGGGCGACACCGAGCCGGCGTCGGTGGAGCAGCAGAAACTGCTCGGCCTGACCGCGCCCAGCCTGTACGACCTGCGCAACCTCTTCCAGGTCAACGTGGAGGAGGGCCGCCACCTGTGGGCGATGGTCTACCTGTTGCACGCCTACTTCGGCAAGGAGGGCCGCGAGGAGGCGGAGGCGCTGCTGCACCGCAACTCCGGCAGCCCGGACACGCCACGCATCCTCGGCGCGTTCAACGAGGAGACCGCGGACTGGCTCGCGTTCTACATGTTCACCTACTTCACCGACCGCGACGGCAAGTACCAGCTGGGCACGCTGAAGGAGTCCGCGTTCGACCCGCTGTCGCGCACCTGCGAGTTCATGCTCAAGGAGGAGGCGCACCACATGTTCGTCGGCACCACCGGTGTCGACCGCGTGGTGACGCGCAGCGCCGAGCTGATCCGCGAGCACGACACCATGGACATCGCCGCGCACGGCGGCATCCCGCTCGACATCATCCAGCGCTACCTGAACTTCCACTACACCGTCTCACTCGACCTGTTCGGCAGCGAGACGTCGACCAACGCGGCCAACTACTACACCTCCGGGCTCAAGGGCCGCTGGATGGAGACCCGCCGCAAGGACGACCACCAGCTGACCGAGGACGCGGCGCTGCTGGAGAAACCGCAGGACGACGGCACCTGGACCACCGAGGAGATGCAGAAGATCCTGCTGCTCAACCTCGACCTGCGTGGCGAGTACATCGCCGACTGCTCCTCCGGTGTCAAGCGCTGGAACAAGATCCTCGCCGACGCCGGCATCGACTTCCGGTTCCGCCTGCCGCACCCTGGTTTCAACCGGAAAGTCGGCATAAACTCCGGCCACCACATCACGCCGGACGGGACGATCGTGGACGAAGCGACCTGGGAGCGCAGCCGCAGGCACTGGCTGCCGACCGACGAGGACCTCGCGTTCGTCCGCTCGCTCATGCACCCGGTGTACGAACGGGGCAAGATCGCGAGCTGGGTCGCCCCGCCGCGACAGGGCATCAACGGGAAGCCGTTCGACTACGAGTACGTGTACCTGTAAACCTGCGGAGGGCGGGCGCGATGGTCGAGTTCAACGCCGCGGACTACCTGGTCGACCGGCACGTCCGGGACGGCAACGGCGCCCGCACCGCGGTCGTCACGGTCTCGCGCACGCTGTCCTACGCCGAGCTTTCCGAAGCGGTGCACCGCGTCGCCGGCGGGCTGGCGGACATCGGGGTGCGGCCCGAGGAACGGGTCATGCTGTGCATGGTCGACGGCGTCGAGATGCTCACCGGGATCCTCGGCGCTATGTGCGCCGGGGCGGTCCCGGTGCCGGTGTCGACCATGGTGACCGGGCCCGAGCTGGGCCGGGTGCTCGCCGACTCGCGGGCCAGGGTGCTGTGCGTGTCCGGGGAGTTCACCGCGGCCGCGAAGGAGGCGGTCGAGCTGGCGCCGGAGGTCACCGACGTCGTGCTGGACCGCGCGGACGCCGCCCAGTTCTCCCGGGTGTCCACACACGACTGGACGCGACTGTCCACAGCAGACCCGCGGGAAACGTATGACACGTGGGCGGATTCGCCCGCGCTGTGGCTGTACACCTCCGGCACCACCGGCCAGCCCAAGGGCGCGATGCACCGGCACGCGAGCATCCGGGCGGTGTGCGAGACCTACGGCAGGCAGGTGCTCGGGATCGGCCCCGACGACAAGTGCTTCTCCGTCGCCAAGCTGTTCTTCGCCTACGGCATCGGCAATTCCGCGTTCTTCCCGTTGTCGGCAGGCGCGAGCACGGTGTTCGAGCCGGGCCGTCCGACGCCGCAGCTGGTCGCCGACCGGGTGCGCGCCGAGCGGCCGACGCTGTTCTTCGGGGTGCCGACGTTCTACTCCGCCCTGCTGGCCGCCGACCTGCCGCCGGACACGTTCTCCTCGGTGCGGCAGGCGGTGTCCGCGGGCGAGCCGCTGCCCGCGGTGATCTACGAGCGGTTCCGGGACCGGTTCGGGGTGGAGATCCTGGACGGGATCGGGTCCACCGAGGCGCTGCACATCTTCCTGTCCAACCGGCCGGGCGAGGTGGTGCCGGGCACCACGGGTGTCGCGGTGCCGGGCTACGACCTGGAGATCCGCGACCCGCTCGGCACGCTGATCGAGACCACCGGCCAGCCCGGCGAGCTGTACGTGCGCGGGCCGTCCACCGCGTTCGGCTACTGGAGCCGGTACGAGACGTCGAAGCAGGTGTTCCAGGGCGAGTGGCTGCGGACCGGGGACAGCTACGTGCGCAACCCGGACGGCACGTACACGTGCCTGGGCCGGTTCAACGACATGTTGAAGGCGGGCGGGATCTGGGTGTCGCCGGCCGAGGTGGAGCAGCGGTTGCTGCAGCACCCGGACGTCGCCGAGGTCGCGGTGGTGGCGGCGCCGGACTCCGACGGCATCGAGAAACCGGTGGCCTGCGTCGTCCCGGCCGCCGGGCGGGCCGTCGACCCCGACGCGTTGATCGATTTCTGCCGCGAGGGGCTCGCCGCGTTCAAACGGCCACGTGCCGTGGTGGGCGTCGAGGAGCTGCCCAAGACCGCGACGGGCAAGATCCGCCGGAACGTGATCCGCGAGCTGGTGCGGGATTCGCTGCGGCCGGGGGCGCTCACGTGATCGACGGCTACACCGTGGTCGACGCGCACGTCCACGCGCCGCGGCTGAGCACGTTGAAACCGGCGTGGCTGGAGTGGGCGGAGCGGTTCTCGGGCCCGCACGACTGGCGCTCGGCCTACGACGCGGATGGGAACGTCGTGCCCGCGCGGCTGGACGCGTTGTTCGAGGCCGAGGGCGTCGACCGCGCGTTGTTGTTCTGCGAGTACAGCCCGCGCGCGACCGGGATCCAGCCGATCGAGGACAACCTGCCGCTGGTCGCGGAGAACCCGACGCGGTTCCGGCTGGTGGCGAACGTGAACCCGTACCTGCACCACCCGGTGGCGGCCGAGGTGGAGCGGCAGCTGGACCTCGGCGCGGTGGCGTTGAAGATCCACCCCGTGCACGGCGCGTTCTCGCCGGGGGACAAGGAGTTGTACGCCGCGTACCACGTGTGCGCCGAGCGCGGGGTGCCGGTGATCATCCACTCGGGCACGAGCAGCTTCCCCGGCGCCCGCGCGAGCTTCGGCAACCCGGAGCTGATGGCCGACGTCGTGGAGGACTTCCCGTCGGTGCAGTTCGTGTTCGCCCACGGCGGCCGCGGCTGGTGGTACGACGTGGCCGCGTTCCTGGCGCTGGCGCGCGACAACGTGTGGCTGGACCTGTCCGGCCTGCCGCCGCGGAAGCTGCCGGAGTACTACGCGCGGTTCGACTTCACCCGGCTGGCCGGGCGGTTCGTGTTCGGCACGGACTGGCCCGGCGTCCCGGGCGCCGCGCGGAACGTCCGGGCGCTCCTGGAACTCGGCCTGCCGGACGCCGTCCTGCGGGACGTGCTGTCCGGCAACGCCGCGAAGCTGTACCCGGGGCTGGGGATCTAACGCATCGCCTGGTGGAGGCAGAGCCAGTTGCCTTCGGTGTCGGCGAACCAGGCCGCCTTCTCCTTGCCGAGCGTGGCGATGTGCCCCTCGGTGCGCAGGTCGCCGGTGTCGTAGTCGGCGAAGCGCACCCCGCGTTCCTCCAGGTCGCGGACCTCCGCGGAGATGTCCTCGACCTCGAAGCTGAGGACCGTGTTCTCGCTCGGCTTGGTGTCCGGCAGCGGGCGCAGGCCGATCACGTGCCCGGAGCCTGCCTCGAAGTAGCAGGTGCCGTCGGGCCCCGTGTCGGTCTGGCGCAGGCCGAGCTGGTCACCGTAGAAGTGCCGGGCGCGATCGGCATCCTGCGCCGGGAGCATGTGCGTGATGGTCGACGTGGTCAGCATGGTCGCCTCCTTCACGAGAGCACTAATCGTGCGCCGCGAATTCGCTGGAGGCAACGGGGGTTTCAGCTGGTGCCGTTCACTTCACGCAACGTCCGCATCGCGTCGGCCAGCGCCTGCGAAGCCTCCGGCCCCAGCGGCTCCAGCACACGGCGCCGCAGGATCTCGGCGCACGCCTGGCGCGCCTTTTCCGCCACCTCGCGCCCGTGCTCGGTGAGGCACGCGAACGTCACGCGCCGGTCGTCCGGGCTCGGCTTGCGGGTGATCAGCCCGGCCGCGACCAGCCGGTCCGCCACCTTCGTGAACCCGCCGCTGGACAGCGCCGCCTCGGTGGCCAGGCGCGTCATCGGCATCCGGTGGCCGGGCGTGCGCACCAGCCGCAGCAGGATGTCGAACGGCGCCGGCGCCAGGCCGAACCGCTCGGCGATCTCGCCCATGAGTCGATCCTGCGTGGCGAGGTACCCCTCGATCACGAGGCCCCACCAGGTCACGATCTCGTCATCGCCGGGAGTGGTCACCCCATGACTATACCGACCAGAACTCTTCTCGGAATATATCTTGCTGGCGAGAGGTTCTGCGGGTTAGGTTGAGGCCCCGGCAAAGGAGCAGACGATGTCCATCAAGACGAGCGGCTTGCACCACGTGACCGCGATCGGCGGCGACCCCCAGCGCAACGCCGACTTCTACCTGCGCACGCTCGGCCTGCGCCTGGTGAAGACGACGGTCAACTTCGACGATCCGGGCACCTACCACCTGTACTACGGCGACCAGTCCGGCAAGCCGGGCACGCTGATGACGTTCTTCCCGTGGCCGGACGCGCCCAGCGGCCGCCTCGGCACCGGCCAGGCCACCACGACCGCGTTCTCCGTGCCCGCCGATTCGATCGGCTGGTGGAAGGACCACCTCGCCGAGGCCGGCGTCACCACCGGTCGCATCGCCAACCGGGAGGGCGAGGACGTCCTGACCTTCCGCGACCCGGACGGCCTCCAGCTCGCGCTCGTCGCGCACCCGCAGGGCGACCCACGCGATCCGTGGGACAACGGGCACGTCCCGGCCGAGCACGCCATCCGCGGCCTGCACTCGGTGACCCTCTCGGTCGCCAAGGAGGACGCGACCGCCGACATGTTCGGCGAGCTGGGCCTGACCTTCAGCAGCCAGGACAGCAACCGCCTGCGCTTCACCGCCGGTGAGGGCGGGCCGGGCGCGATGGTCGACGTCCTGGTCACGCCGGACGCCCCGCGCGGGCTCGTCGCCGCGGGCACCGTGCACCACGTCGCCTGGCGCGCGCCCGACGAGGAAAGCCAGGCCGCGTGGCGCGAGGAGCTCGTCGACCGGGGCGTGAACGTCACCTCGATCCTCGACCGGCAGTACTTCCGCTCGATCTACTTCCGCGAGCCGGGCGGCACGCTGCTGGAGATCGCGACCGACCAGCCCGGGTTCGCCATCGACGAGCCGCTGCTGGAGCTCGGCCGCGCGCTGAAGCTGCCGCCGTGGCTGGAGCCGGACCGCGAACAGATCGAGCGCGCCCTGCCGAAGCTGGACATCCCGGGCGAGAACAACCGATGACGCTCGAGCACAAGTTCATCGAGGGCTCGCCGGACGCGCCGGTGCTGTTGCTGCTGCACGGCACCGGCGGCGGGCCGGACGACCTGGTCGGTCTCGCGCGGGAGCTGAGCCCGTCGGCCGCGTTGCTGGCCCCGGCCGGACCGGTGTCCGAGCACGGCGCCGCGCGGTGGTTCCGGCGGCTGGCGGAGGGCGTCTTCGACTACGACGACGTCCGCGCCCGCACTGAAGAGTTGGCGTCGTTCGTGCTCGACGCACGCCGGGAGTACGGACTGGACGGACGCCGGCTGGTCGCGGTCGGGTTCTCCAACGGCGCCAACATCGGCGGCGCGCTCACCCTGCTGCGGCCGGACGTGGTGCGGGAGGCGGCGTTGTTCGCGTCGATGCTGCCGGTGCCGGACCCGCCCGCGCACGACCTCAGCGCGACCCGGGTGTTCCTGTCCAATGGGGAACGCGACCCGATGGCGCCGCTGCCGTCGAACGAGCAGTTCATCCAGCTGCTGCGTGAGCGGTCGGCCTCGGTGACGGTGCACCGCCACCGAGGCGGGCACCAGATCACGCTGGACGCCCTCCAGGCCGCGCAGGCCTGGCTGACAGCTTAGTTTTTGTCGGTGCCTCCTGAGAAGATCACGGCGACTTCGAGGAGGAACCAATGGGAACGTGGGGAATCGGGCACTTCGACAACGACGAGGCCGCCGACTTCGCGAACGAGCTGGACGACCTGCCTGCCGGTGAGCGCGGGGAGTTGATCCGGACGACCCTGGAGACGGCGGCGGGCAACTCGGGGTACCTGGAGGCGCCCGAGGGAATGCTCGCGGTGGCGGCGGCCGCGCTCGTGGCGTCGCAGGTTCCGGGCGGCGATCCGGTGGACGACAGCTACGGGCCGGAGGAGCCGATCCCGGTGCTGCCAGGCGAGTTGAGAGCCGTGGCGGTGCGCGCGATCGACCGGGTGCTCGCGGAGAAGTCCGAACTGGACGAACTCTGGGAGGCGCCGGACCGCCCGTCGTGGCTGTCGGAGATCGACCGGCTGCGCGAGGTGCTGGCGGGGGCTTGACGCCTCGACACTCGCAGCAGAGGCCGCCGCGGCAGCAGGCGGCCTGCCGGTGTGGCGGTGTGGCGGCCTGCCGGTGTGGCGGTGTGGCGGCCTGCCGGTGTGGCGGTGTGGCGGCCTGCCGGTGTGGCGGCCTGCCGGTGTGGCGGCCTGTCAGTGCGGCTGCTTGCCACTGGGGCGGCTTGCCAGTGCGGCTGCTTGCCACTGGGGCGGCCTGCTAGTGCGGCGGCCTGCCATTGCGGCGGCCTGCTAGTGCGGCGGCCTGCCGGTGGGGCGGCCTGCCAGTGCGGGGGCCTGCCACTGGGGCTGCTTGCCAGTGGGGTGGCCTGCCGGTGCGGGGGCCTGCCGGTGGGGTGGCCTGCCGGTGTGGCGGCCTGCCAGTGGGGCGGCCTGCCAGTGGGGCTGCTTGCCGCTGCGGGGCCTGCCGCTGCGGTCGCCTGCTACTGCGGCCGCCTTCGGCGGTGGTCGCCTGCCGCCGCGGCAGGGCGCCCGTTGGGCTGTGCTGGGCGCGAGCTGAGCCCGAGCAGCAGAGGCCCCCTGCCTGCTGCCGATGTGGGGTGCGGCGAGCCCCTGCGAGCCGCCTGCCGCGGCAGGGCGCCGATCCTGCCGGTGCCCAAGCAAAGCGCCCCGGGTCAGAACTCCGTCGGCCGCAGCAATGCGTCCGATCCCCCGTCGATCATCAGCTGCGCGCCGTGGATGTAGCCCGCCTCCGGGCCGAGCAGGTAGCGGATCAGCGAGGCGATCTCGACCGGCCGCCCCCGGCGCGCGATCGGCGCCTGGTAGTTCCGGATCGCGTCCCCGAAGCGGGATGCCAGGCCCGCCTGCAGCAGTGGCGTGTCCACGGCCCCGGGCGCCACCGTGTTCAGCCGCACGCCCGCCGCGCCCCACTGCGCAACCCGTTGCCGCACCGCGACCGTCAGCGCGTTCTTCGACCACGAGTACGCCAAGTGTCCCGCGAACTCGCCGGCCTCCGCCAGCGCGGCCGCCTCCTCGCCGCGCGCGATCGGGTTGTCCGCCCACTTCACCATCGTCGAGGCCGACGACGACACCGCCACCGCCGCGCCGCGCAGCGCCGGGAACAACCCGTCCAGCACCTCGACCGCGCCCCGGTAGTTGACCTCGACGATCCGCAGCGGATCCGGCACGTGCGGCCCGAGCCCGGCGCACACCACGAGCCCGTCCAACGCAGGCGCCAGCGCGAGCACCCCGTCCACCGCCGCCCGCCGGCCGTCCGCAGTGGACAGATCCGCGCACACCTCCGCGTCCCGCAGGTCGACGCCGACCACCTCGTGTCCGTCCGCCCGTAACGCCGCCACCACGGCCGCCCCGATCCCCGAAGCGGACCCGGTCACGGCGATCACGTCAGCACACATCGCGTCCCCCGGTAGATCGTCGGCATGCAGCGGTTGCAGTGCACGCACAGCGAACGCGCCCCGGCCCGCAAGCGCAGCGGCAGGTCCGGCTCACGCAGCAACGCCCGCGCCATCGCCACGAACTGGAACCCCTCGGCCATCGCCCGCTCCATCGTCTCCAGCCGCGTGATCCCGCCGAGCAGGATCAACGGCAGGTCCACCGCCGCGCGGAACTGGCGCGCCCGGTCCAGCAGGTAGGCCTCCTGGAACGGGTAGCTCTTCAGGAACGCCCCGCCCACGGCACGGATGCCGAGGCGCACCGGCTGCGGGAACGCGGCCGCGAACTCCCGCACCGGCGCGTCCCCGGTGAACAGGTACATCGGGTTCAGCAGCGAACTGCCTGCGGTCAGCTCCAGCGCGTCGACGGTCCCGTCCGCCTCCAGCCACCGCGCGACCTGCACGCTCTCGTCCAGCCAGAACCCGCCCGGCACACCGTCGTCCATGTTCAGCTTCGCCGTCACGGCGATGCGCGACCCGACCTCGTCCCGCACCGCCCGCGCGACCTCCAGCGCCAGCCGCGCCCGGTTCGCGAGCGACCCGCCGTAGGAGTCGCGGCGCCGGTTCAACCGCGGGCTGAGGAACGAGCTCACCAGGTAGTTGTGTCCGAAGTGGATTTCCACCGCGTCGAACCCGGCCTCGACCGCGAACCGGGCAGCCGACGCGTGCGCACGCACGACGCGCGCCAGATCGTCCACAGTGGCCGCTCGTGTCATCCGCATTCCCAGCGGGTTGGGGAAACGGCCGGGCGCCAGCGCCGGCAACCGGTTCGACGCCGCGTTCGCGACCGGCCCCGCGTGCCCGATCTGCGCGCTCACCGCCGCGCCCTCCGCGTGCACGGCCTCGGTGAGCCGCCGCAGCCCGGGCAGCGCCTCCTCGCGCATCCAGATCTGGTGCCGGTCGGTGCGCCCCTCCGGCGACACCGCGCAGTAGGCCACCGTCGTCATCCCCACCCCGCCGCGCGCCGGCCGCCGGTGGAACTCGATCAGCCGGTCGGTGACCAGGGCGTCCGGCGTCGCGCCCTCGAACGTGGCCGCCTTGATGATCCGGTTGCGCAGCTCGACCGGCCCGATCCGCGCGGGCGCGAAGACGTCGGTCATGACCCCGCCAATCCCGCCGCGACGAACGCCCGCAGCGTCTCCACCGGCACCTCGCCGGGCATCCCGTCGGCGAAGAACTGCAGCACCAGGCCGAACGCGAGCAGCCACCGCTGCGCCGCCTCCGCCTTCGCCAGCTCCGGCCGCGCGTCCCGGAGCAGCTCGATCCACGGACCGAGCCCGAACCACCGCGACGTCCACGCCGGCTCCCGTCTGCCCAGCACGAACCGCGCCAGCAGCCGCAGCCGCAGCGCTCCGACGGGGTCCGCGGCCAGCTCTGCCAGCGGGGTGACGACCAGGTCCACCAGTTCGGGCACCGTCGGCGTCCAGCCGCCGCGCCGCCGCTCGGTGACCTCGTCCAGCCGCCGCTGCCACACCGGTGCGAGCCGGGCCTCCAGCAGCGCGGCGATGAGCGCGTCCTTCGACCCGAAGTGGTAGTGCACCGCGGCCGGGTTCATGCCGGCCGCGCTGTTGATCGCCCGCACGGACACCGCGTCGTAGCCGGATTCGAGCAGCAGTCGTTCGGCGACGGTCAGCAGTCGCTCACGGGTGGAGGCGTCGGTGCTCGGCACTCCTCCAGGGAAGCACGGATCCATCACCGAATCAATCACTGATTGACCGGCACAATGAGGACATGGCCGACGCGTTGCGCAGGTGGTCCGAGCAGCTGGCGGACTGGGCGATCCCCGAGCACATCCTGGCCGCGGCGCCCGAATCGCCCTGGGTCGTGCCGAAGCAGGTGTTCGCCCGCCGCGCCGACCGCCAGATAGCGGCGCCCGCGACGCCGACCCACCAGGCCGTGCTGGACGCGTTGCCCGGCACCGTGCTGGACGTGGGCGCGGGCGCCGGGGCCGCGAGCCTGCCGTGCGCGCGGTCGATCACACGGGTCACCGCCGTCGACACCAGTGCCGGGCTGCTCGCGGAGTTCCGGCGGCGGGCCGAGGCGCTGTCGCTGCCGCACCACACCGTCGAGGGGCGGTGGCCGGACGTCGACGTCGAGCCCGCCGACGTGGTGGTCTGCGCGCACGTCATCTACAACGCCCCCGACCTCGCGCCGTTCGCCGACGCGCTGACCGCCCACGCGCGCCGGAAGGTCGTCGTCGAACTGGCCGAGGCCCACCCGCTGACCACCCTCAACCCGCTGTGGCGGCACTTCCACGGCATCGAGCGCCCGGACGGGCCGACGGCCGACGACGCCGTCGCCGCGCTACGGGAACTCGGCCTGGAGCCCGCGGTCGTGCGCTGGCACAAGCCGGCCAGGCCGGAGTACGCCCGGTTCGACGAGCTGGTCGACGTCACCCGGCGGCGGCTCTGCCTGCCCGTGGACCGGGCGGGTGAGGTCGCCGAGGCGCTGCGTGGTCTCGGTGTCGACGAGCGGACGCCGCCGGACCTGGGCTCCTCGGGTCGCGATGTGGTCACGCTCAGCTGGCCGGTTAGCCGGTCCGTGTGATTTCGACCTGCGCGAATCCACCCACCCGAGCACAATCGGCGTATGACTCACGCGCAGGGGGACGAGCCGGCCACCGGCACCCCACCCCAGCCGCCCGTGACGGAACCCGCGCCCGCGAAGCCGGTCAAGATCAAACGGACCCGCGTCAGCGGGACCTGGGTCGCGATCATCGTCGCCCTGATCATCCTGGTCTTCCTGCTGATCTTCATCCTGCAGAACCTGGACTCGACGACGGTGGCCTTCCTCGGGATGGAGGGCAGCCTGCCGCTGGCCGTGGCCATGCTGTTCTCCGCGATCGCCGGCGCCGTCCTGGTCGCCCTGGTCGGCGGCGCGCGCATCTTCCAGTTGCGCAAGGCGACCCGGAAGGCGAACAAGGCTCTCCGCTGACCCGGCCGTAACATCATCCTGGGAAACGGGGTGATGTGGTTGACCAGCGAGAACCTGCCGAGTTCGCCGGAGGGCGGCGACGAGAACCTGCTGCGCCGGGCGGGCCGGTTCGCCGGGTGGGCCGCACGCACCGGGTTCACGATCGGCAAGCGGCTGCCGCTGCCGGGCCTCGAACTGGCCGGTGAGGGGCTGCGGCAGGTCGAGCGGCAGGTCCTGACCGGGCTGCGCCGCCGTCTCGACGAGGTCGACGACCCGTACGTGGTCGCGCTGAGCGCGGCCGGCACGGAGCACGCCCCCAACGGCGCCGGTGAGCTGGTCCCCGCGCGCGAGCCGCTGCGCGCCGCGATGAAGGAGCTGCTGGACCGGTCCGTCGGCTTCGGCCGCGAGCAGGCCCGCGAGTACCTCTACGCCACGGTGCTGCGCCAGCTCACCCCCGACGAGGCCCGCATCATCGCCACGCTCGCCACCGGTGCGGCGTTCCCTGTGATCGACGTCACTGAGCGTGGGTTCGGCGGCGGCCGCACGATCTTGCGCAACGCCTCGACGGTCGGCAAGGCGGCCGGTGTGACGCTGGCCGACGAGGTGCCCGGCTACCTGACGCGGCTGGCCGGGTTCGGCCTGGTCGAGCTGGACGACGAGTCCGCCGAGCTGGAGTCGCAGTACGAGATCCTGGCGACCGAGGACCTGGTCCGGTCGGCCGCGAAATCCGCCCGCCGGGCGCGGCTGGTGCGGCGGACCGTGCGCCTGTCGCGCTTCGGCGTCCGGTTCTGGGCGGCGTGCGATCCCGGCCAGTGGACTCGCGTCCTGTGAGCGCTGCCACTACCGTGTAACGCGCAGCGCCGGACGAGCGCTCTACGTGATAAGGCCCCACCCAGGTAAGGGGCCATAGCATACCTGGGTTCCGCAGCGCCAGCTTTCTGTTGTCATTCTCACGTGTGTTTCGTCGTTGTTGCAGGTAGCCAGGCTGTGCGCACGACGATGCGCTGAACGACCGAAACAACTCTGTTAGGTTGTTTTGACATGTCCGGAAAGCACTTGATCGAAAATCCGACCAAGGCCGACGGGGCTGCGCTTTGGCGAATCGCACGCGATTCGCAGAAGCTCGATCTCAACTCGCCTTATGCATATCTGTTGTGGTGCCGCGATTTCGCCGAGACCTCGGTGGTGGCGCGGGTGGACGGTGACGCGATCGGATTCGTGATCGCTTATCGCCGACCAACGGCGCCGGACACCGCGCTCGTCTGGCAGGTCGCCGTCGACGCGTCGCAACGCGGGCAGGGGCTGGCCGGAGCCCTGCTCGACAACCTGTTCACGCGGTTGGTGGCCGACGGGGTGCGTCACCTGGAGACCACCATCACGCCCGACAACAAAGCGTCCATCCGCCTGTTCACCTCCTTCGCGGAACGGTGGGGAGCGGAGCTGGAGCGCACCGAGCTGTTCGGCTCGGCCGACTTTCCGGACGACGGCACACGGCACGAGCCGGAAGACCTTTACCGAATCGGGCCGCTGCTCCCGAGATAACGGCGGAATTGGGCGAGGACGCCCGTGCGATTAGCTGTCGACAAGCACCAGTGAGGGGAAAACCCAAAGTGAGCATCTTCGAAAAGCTCGAATCCGAAGTGCGCAGCTACAGCCGGGGATGGCCGGTCGTGTTCGACCGCGCGCAGGGCAGCCGCCTCTACGCCGAGGACGGCCGCCCGTACCTCGACTACTTCGCCGGCGCCGGCGCGCTGAACTACGGGCACAACAACCCCGTGCTCAAGAAGGCGCTGATCGACTACATCGAGCGCGACGGCGTCACGCACGCGCTCGACATGTTCACCGTCGCCAAGCGCGACCTGCTCGAGACGCTCGACGAGAAGATCCTCAAGCCGCGCGAGCTGGACTACAAGGTCATCTTCCCCGGCCCCGGTGGCGCCAACGCCGTCGAAGCCGCGCTGAAGCTGGCCCGCAAGGTCACCGGCCGCGAGTCGGTCATCAACTTCACCAACGCCTTCCACGGCATGACCATCGGCGCGCTGTCGGTCACCGGCAACTCGATGAAGCGGCACGGCGCGGGCATCCCGCTGGTGCACGCCACACCGATGCCCTACGACCAGTACTTCGACGGCGTCTACCCGGACTTCCTGTACTTCGAGCGGCTGCTCGAGGACTCCGGCAGCGGGCTCAACGAGCCGGCCGCGGTGATCGTCGAGACCGTGCAGGGCGAGGGCGGCATCAACGCCGCCGGCATCGAGTGGCTGCGTGGCCTGTCCGACCTGTGCAAGCGGCACGACATCCTGCTGATCGTCGACGACGTGCAGATGGGCTGCGGCCGCACCGGCCCGTTCTTCAGCTTCGAGGAAGCCGGCATCAAGCCGGACATGGTGTGCCTGTCCAAGTCGCTGTCCGGCTACGGCATCCCGATGGCGCTGACCCTGATCCGCCCCGACCTCGACGTCTGGGAGCCGGGTGAGCACAACGGCACCTTCCGCGGCATCAGCCCGGCGTTCGTCACCGCCGCCGAGGCGATGCGCACGTACTGGAGCGACGACGAGCTGGAGAAGTCGGTCCGCGCCAAGGGCGAGCGCATCGGCGCCGCGCTGCAGGGTCTCGTCGACGCCTACCCGGAAGCGGAGCTGACCGCGAAGGGCCGCGGCCTCGCCCGCGGTTTGGAGTTCCAGAACGGGGAACTCGCCGGTCGGGTCTGCGCGGCCGCGTTCGAACGCGGCCTGCTCATGGAGACCTCCGGGCCGGACAGCGAGGTGGTGAAGCTGCTGCCGCCGCTGACCCTCACGGACGCGGAGGTCGGCGAGGGGCTGGAGATCATCGACGCCTCCGTCAAGGCCGTGCTCGGTAAGTAGAGAAGAACGAGAAGGGGATAAGTTTTGATCGTCCGGACCCTCGACGAGATCACCGACACCGACGCCGACATCAAGACGCCGAACTGGCGCTCGAAGCGGATCATCCTGGCGAAGGAGAAGGTCGGCTTCTCGGTGCACGAGACCACGCTGTACGCGGGGACCGTCAACGACTTCTGGTACGCCAACCACATCGAGGCGGTCTTCGTCTACGAGGGCGAAGGCGAGATCACCAACAAGGCGACCGGCGAGACGTTCCAGCTCAAGCCGGGTTCCCTGTACCTCCTCAACGACCACGACAAGCACCAGGTCCGCCCGAAGACCGACATGAAGACCGTGTGCGTCTTCAACCCGCCGGTCACCGGCCGGGAGGTGCACGACGAGAACGGCGTGTACCCGCTCGTCGTCGAGGAGGACGAGGCGGACGAGAAGTCCGCCTGAGCCACCACGGAGCGAGGCCCCTACCGAAAGGCAACGCATAAAAGGAGGCGAACCGATTTGACGATCATGGAAACCGGTGTCGAGGACAGTTACCCGACCAGGGTTCCTGCCCCGGCCGAGCCCTTCGATCGCGTCGACCCCACTGTCTGGGGCAGTGAGGCCGACGGCCCGATCGATGCGGCGACACTCGCTTCGCACGACGCGAAGGGGTACCACATCGTCGAGGGCCTGCTCTCGCCCGCCGAAGTGCAGGGCTACTGGCAGGAGCTCGTCCGGCTCTCCAGCGACGAGCAGCTGAAGGCCGACGAGCGGGTCATCACCGAGAAGAAGACCGGCAGCGTCCGGTCCATCTTCGAGGTGCACAAGATCAGCGAGCTGATCGCCGAACTCGTGCGCGACCCGCGTGTCCTCGACCGCGCCCGGCAGATCCTCGGCTCCGAGGTGTACATCCACCAGAGCCGCGTGAACTACATGCCGGGTTTCAAGGGCACCGGGTTCTACTGGCACTCCGACTTCGAGACCTGGCACGCCGAGGACGGCATGCCGCGTCCGCGGGCGGTGAGCTGCTCGATCGCGCTGACCGACAACTACCCCTTCAACGGCGGCCTGATGGTCATGCCGGGCTCGCAGCGGACGTTCGTCCCGTGCGTCGGCGAGACCCCGGACGACTACTACAAGTCGTCGCTGAAGGAGCAGGAGATCGGCGTTCCCAGCGAGAACGACATCACCAAGCTCGCCGCGGAGTACGGGATCGACCAGTTCACCGGGCCGGCGGGCTCGGCGCTGTGGTTCGACTCCAACATCATGCACGGGTCCGGCAACAACATCACGCCGTACCCGCGCTCGAACATCTTCCTGGTGTTCAACAGCGTCGAGAACGCGCTCGTCGAGCCGTTCGCGGCGGCGAAGCCGCGGCCGACCTTCATCGGCAGCCGGGACTTCACGCCTGTGACGCGGTAGACACCGGAAGAAGTGCGGGTCGGGTGTAGCCGCTTCATCGCGCCCTGTTACAGTGCCGCCACTGCGAACGGCGGCAGCATGGGTCTTCCTTGCTCGGGGTGAATCCCGTGTGACGCCGGTAGCGATGGCGAGGCGCACCCGGCCCCGTCACTTGTTTCACCGAGTGCGGCCCCGCACCATCAGATCGGGACTGATGGTGCGGGGCCGTACTCGTTTCCTCCGGCGCGGCGCTCGGGGAGGGGCCTGTGCTCAAGGGTTTGCGCATTCAGCTGCTCGGCCCGGTGCAGCTGTGCGCCGGTGACCGGCCGGTGCCGATCGGCGGTCCCGGTGTGCGCGGGCTGCTCGCGTTGCTGGCGCTGCAGCCGAACCGGATCGTCGCGCTCGACGACCTGATCGACGCGCTGTGGGACCACGACCCGCCGCCGACGGCGCGGACGATCGTGCACGGCAACGTCTCCCAGCTGCGGCGCGTGCTGCGGTCGGCCGGCACGCCGGAGGTCCGGATCGACACGGCCGCGCCCGGCTACCGGCTGAACGTCGACCCGCTGCTGGTCGACGTCCACCGCGCCCGCGCGTTGTTCGAGCGCGCCGAGGCCGCGCCGCTGGTGGAACGGGCCTCGCTGCTGCACGAGGCGTGGGCGTTGTGGCAGGGGCCGGAGCTGGGCGGGGTGCCGGAGTCGGTGCGCGCGCCGGAACTGGCGGACCTGCGGATCGCGGTGCACGGCGCCCGGGTCGACGCCGACCTCGCGCTGGGACGACACGAAGAGCTGATCGCCGAGCTGACCACGATCGTCCGGGCGGAGCCGCGGCGCGAGCGGACCGTCGGGCAGCTGATGCGGGCGCTCTACCACTCGGGGCGCCGGGCGGACGCGCTCGAGGTGTACCGGGAGGCGGCGCGGGCGGCGTCCGAGAAGTTCGGCCTCGACCTCGGGCCCGACCTGCGGGCGCTGCACGAACACGTGCTGAACGACGACTTGGCGCCGGTCGTGTCGGCGATCGACGTGAGCCGGGTGGTGCCGCGGCAGCTGCCGCCCGCGGTGCCGCTGCTGGCCGGGCGGTCGGCGGACCTGGCCTGGCTGGACGAGGTGGCGCCGGTCGGCGTGATCACCGGGCCACCCGGGATCGGCAAGAGCGCGCTGGTCGTGTCGTGGGCGCACGGCGCGGTGCCGAGGTTCCCGGACGGCGTCCTGTTCGCCGCGTTGCGCGGGTTCGAGGCGCCGGTGCCGGCCGCGGAGGTGCTGGCGCAGTTCTTGCTCGGGCTCGGCGTGCCCGCGGACGAGGTGCCGGAGCCGGAGGGGGAGCGGCTCGCGTTGTACCGGTCGCTCACCGGTGGCCGGCGGATGCTGGTGGTACTGGACGACGCGCGGTCGGCCGAGCAGGTGCGGCCGTTGCTGCCGCCGGGGCCGGGGTCGGTCGCGGTGGTGACCTCGCGGGCGCGGCTGGACGGGCTGACCGTTTCGCACGGCGCGCGGGTGCGGTCGCTTGAGCCGCTGGCGCGGCGGGACTCGGTGCGGCTCATCGCCGACGTCGCGGGCGGGGCGTTCGAGGAGTACCACTCGCAGGTGGCGGGGTCGTGCGGGGACCTGCCGCTGGCGCTGCGGATCGCGGGCGCGCGGCTGGCGGCCGGTCCGGCGTGGACGGTGCCGGAGTTCGTGGCCGAGCTGGCGAGCGAGCGGACGCGGCTGGCCGCGCTGGACGTGGACGACGCCGGGGTGCGAGCGGCTCTGGACGTGTCGGTGCGGGGGCTGCCCGCCGAGGTGCGGGCGATGTTCCGGGCGCTGGGGGCGTTTCCCGGGCCCGCGGTCGGTCCGTTCGTGGCGGCGGCGTTGTGCGGGGTGCCGGTCGTGGAGGCGCGGCGACGGTTGCGGGTGCTGGCGGCCCACCACCTGCTGACCGAGAGCGCGCCGGAGGTGTTCACGCGGCACGACCTGGTGCGGTTGTACGCGCGCGAACTGGCTGGTTCGTCGAGTCCGCGACCGGCGGTGCGCTACTACCAGGCGGCGGCTGACGCGGCGCGCCGCCGGTTGCTGCGGATCGTGGACCCGCTGGACTTCTCGTTCGTCGAGCTGCCGGTGCCCGCGTTGTCCGGTTTCGATGACGCGCTGGCGTGGTTCGTGGCCGAGTGGCCGAACCTCTTGGCCGTGCTGGAGGCCGCGGCGGCGGTCGGTCTGCACGAGGACGTGTGGCGGCTGGCGCGGGTGGCGCACACGTACCGGGTGGTGCGCCCGCTGTGGGACGAGTGGCGGCGGCTGGTGGCGCTGGGGATGGCGGCGGCCGAGGCGAGCGGGGATCCGCGGGCGCGGTTCTGGATGTTGATCTCGCGCTGCGCGATGTTCCTGACGTTCGACCTGGGGGCCGAGGCGCTGGCGGACGCGTCCGCGGCGCTGACGATCGCGGCGGACGAGGGGAGCCGCACCTGCGCGATGATCCACCTGGGGTGCGCGCTGAACAGCTGCGGTCGCCACGACGAGGCGGTGGAGTGCCTGACGAAGGCGGCCTCGGCGGCGGGCACGGACGAGCTGCGGGGCCAGGCGCTGGCGAACTGCGCGGAGGCGGAGAAGGCGCGGGGCCGGTACGCGGAGGCGATCGCGCACCAGTTGTCGTCGCTGGAGATCGACCGGCGCCTCGGTGACGACAGCTATGTGGTCGTGTCGCTCAACAACCTGGCCGAGTCGTACCTCGGCCTCGGCGACGACGGCGCGGCGTGGAAGCACGCGTCCGCCGCGGTCGAGTTGGCGTCGCTGCGGGGTTTCCTGCTGCAGGAGGCGGTCGGCCGGCTGACGCTGGGACGGCTCTCCCGCCGCGACGGCGACCTCGACGGCGCACGCCTGCAGGTCGGGCTGGCGGCGGAGCTGCACTCGCGGGTCAGCCCCCGGCCGCCCGCGGAGGTCCTCGCGGAGATGGCAGAGCTGGGGCTACCGGTGGACGCTGCGCGGGGTCACGAGGGGTGACGCTTTCGAGTACAAGGTGCCCCCGCACTTAGCGAATTCTTAGCGATGGATCTTGCGGAGGGCGTATGGTCCGGCTTGGCCGTCTGGCGCAGTGGGGGAGCGTCAGACGGCCGCCTTGGGTTTCGGCTGGTTGGCCCTGGTGGTTGCTCCGGTGGACGGCTGGAAGCGGTGAACGGTCCGTTCATCGCCGCATGGTGGTTTCGGTGACGGGCATCTGGGTGCGGCGCGACCGCGCCGGACCGCGCCGGACCGCACTCAGCGGTGGCCGAATCGCGCTGCGGCAGCCGAGTCGCGCCGCGCCTGCGGACGCCGGCGGAGTGGCGCCAGACCGAGCCGGGCCGCGCGGTGGCCGGACAGAGCCGCGTCGCGCGGTGGCTGGACTGAGCCGGGCCGCGCCAGCCGGGCCGCGCTGAACGGTGCCATGTCGGACCGCGTCGAGCGGAGCCGCGTCGCACCGAGCAGCGTCCCGCGGAAGCGGGCAGTGCCGGACCGCGCCACACCGTCCTGGGCCGCGCCGGGCCGAGCCGCGCCGGGGTGGAAAGTGCCGGGGCGGGCTGTGCCGCACTGCACCCACGGCGCACCGTGCTGGGTCGAGCCGCACCGCAGCGTGCCGCATCGGGGCGAGCTGCCCCGTGCCGCAGCGAGTCGCGCCGTGCTGGACCGCGCCGCACCGCATCAAGGCCGTGCCGTGCCGAGCTGCCCCATGCCTGACCGAGCCGCGCCGTACCGCATCAAGGTCGTGTGCCTGACCGTGCCACGCCGCCGGTCGAGCCACGCCGGGCCGCGTCACGCCGCCGGTCGAGCCGCGCCGGGCCGCGTCAGGCCGCCGGTCGAGCCACGCCGGGCCGCGTCACGCCGCCGGACCGAGCCGTGCCGCACCGAGCTCCGCGGTGCCAAACCCCGCCACGCGGAATCCAGCCCGCGGCCCCACCACCGACCAGGCTCACTGGTCGAACAGGTTCACTTCCGGCGTGATCTCCAGCAGTTCGTGCACCGGGCGGCCGCGGCGGCCGTCGATCGTCGTCGTGCGGACTACCCGTAGGCGGGCCGTCACCGGGCGGTCCAGGTTCTCCTTGATCTGGTCCAGCAGGTCCGGCGCCACCGCACCTTGAATCGTCCCGCCGGACTCGCGCTCCAGGTAGAAGATCCGGCGGCGCGTGCGCACGCCGTCGAGCCGGCCGGAGACCGTCTCGTAGCCGACCTCCTCCCGCGACTCCCGCAGGCTGTTGTGCAGCACCTTCGCCTGGTCGGTCGTCATGCTGCGGGTCACGTCCTCACCGGCGGTGGGCGTCAGCTGCAGCCCGATGCCGGTGTTCTTGACGACCGCGCTGACGATGTCGCTCACCGCGTTGCGCACCGTGTCCCGTTGCAGCAGCACCGCGTCCAGCGCGCCGTCGTCGGAGCCGTTCGCGGGCAGGAAGTCGCACAGCTCCTTCACCGCGCGCTCGGACAGCGTCTCGATCCCGTCGTGGATCAACGCGTCGTCCGGCGCCGGCTCGGGGAAACCGAAGAAGATCGTGTTGCCCGCCTGGCCGCGCTGGATCAGCGGCGCCTTGTCACGGTCGGTCTGCTGGACGTAGGTGATCTCGCCCTGTGGGTTGCGGATGATGTGCCCGACCTTCGCCGTCGCGTCCTGCAGCGCCCGGCTGATGTCGGAGAACGTGTACGCGTCCAGGTTCGTCGACCCGAGCATCGACACGCGCAGCAACGGCGACCGGGCCGTCCGCTCGAACTTCGCGTGCGCGGCCATCGCCGACGCGCGCGCCAGGTCGTCCAGCCACGTGCCGCCCGGGATCTCGTCGGCGATCCGGCGGAAGTCCATCATCACCACACCACCTCGGGGAACCCGCGGCGCCCTTCGTACGACCAGGTGTTGGCCCACGTCTCCTCGTCACCGGGGAAGCACAGGAACCCGTCGAGCAGACCGCCGACGGGTTGTACCTGATCGAGGTACATCGCGGGCTGCCCGACGATGACCCCGCGCAGGGTCAGCAGCCCGTACAGCGCGTCCCGCACGCGGCCCGTCATGCGCTTGAGGCTGCCCCAGTCGTCCGGGATCAGCACGACGTCGAGCCCGCTGGGCACGTCCGGGGTGCGAGTGATGAACTGCCCGCCGATCCAGGCGCGGCCGCTCGGGATGATCCGGGCGACCGCGCCGAGATAGCTGTTCAGAGCGCTGAACAGGATCTCACGGGCGTTCTGGTGCGGCGCGTCGAAGACGAGACGTTCGTAGATGTCGGCCACGTCCGCCGGAAGCCGCCCAGTCGGAAGAACCCCCTCCGGGGTCCAATGGGGCAGCGGCATGTCATGAAGTTATCAGCGACGCGCAGCGTCTCCGTTGAGGGTGGCGGTGGGCGACGGGTGGGCCTACCAACAGCTGTGTGACGCTCAGCTCGCCGGGGCGCGGTCGTCCGACACCGGCGGGCGCACCGCGAACGGCTCCAGCTGCGGCCGCTTCGGCGACAGCCCGTCGCCCATCGACTCGCCACGCAGCTGCCGCCGGATCCACGGCAACAGGTGCGTCTTCGTCCACGCCAGGTCCGACCGGCGGTTGGTGATCCAGTCCGCCCGCGCGTCGACGACCGGCCACGGCTCACGCCAGTCCTCCGACGTCGGCACACCCAGCACCTCGGCCGCGCGCAACGCGATCCGCCGGTGGCCCTCGGCGGTGAAGTGCAGCCTGTCGTCGCTCCAGGCGCGCGGGTCGTGCAGCGGGTCCATCGCCCACAGGTCGACGATCTTGGCGCCGTGCCGGATCGCGCTGGTCCACAGGTGCGCGTTGTAGATGCCGATCTTGCCGCGCAGCACGCTCATCACCGGCAGGTGCTTGGTGTCCGGCCCGTTGAACACGAGGACGTCGATGCCGGCCGCGCGCAGCTTGCCGATCACCTCGTCGAGCTGCGCCGCGATCTCGTCCACGTCGGAGCCGGGCACGATCACGTCGTTGCCGCCGGCGCACAGCGTCACCAGATCGGGTTTGAGCTCGAGGGCGATGGGTACTTGCTCTTCGATGATTTCGGCGAGCATCTTCCCGCGCAGCGCCAGGTTGGCGTACTGGAAGCCTGGTTGTCCTTCGGCCAGGATCTCGGCGAGCCGGTCGGCCCAGCCTCGGAAGGTCCCGTCCGGGTTGAAGTCGTTGAGACCTTCGGTGAAGCTGTCACCCAGTGCGACATAGCTGTCGTACTCACGCACGCTGCCGTCCCCTTTCGCCAGCACCTGTGTTGATCGCCCCTCGAACAACTCAGCAGGATGCACCTGTAATCCCGACCTACGCCACCGTCGGTTCAGCGCGAGGTCACAGTCTCTTACGTTGTCGGCCTCCTGAGCTTCTCCATTACCGCCGTCCGCCCGGATCGTGTGGCGAAGATCTCGATGGTAGCTGCCCGCACCGACAGTTTTGGGGCACGCTGTAGGGGTGACCGGACAAGCCACGCCGCAGAGGGAGTCGCTGGGCAGCATCCTGGGTGGTCGCAAGGGTGCGATCGACGCGAGCCTGCCGCCGCTGGCGTTCGTGATCGGCTGGCTGGCCGCGGGTTCGTCGATCGCCTGGGGCGCGGCCGCGGCGATCGCCACCGCCGTGGTGGTCGGCGTGGTGCGCCTGACCCGCGGCGACAAGGCGCGGGCCGTCGTGGTCAGCCTCGCCGCGGTGATCGTGGCGGCGTTGATCGCGTTGCACACCGGTCGCGCGCAGGACTTCTTCCTGATCCAGGTGCTGTCCAACGTGGCCAGTGCGTTGCTGTGGGTGACCAGTGTGGTCGTCCGGTGGCCGCTCCTGGGTGTCGTGGTCGGGTTGCTGCTCGGCCAGAAGACCCGCTGGCGCAAGGATCCCGACCTGCTGCGCGCCTACTCGCGGGCGAGTCTGGTGTGGTCGCTGCAGTACGTGCTGCGCGTGGTCGTCTACCTGCCGCTGTGGTGGGCGGGCGAGCTGGTCGCGCTGGGCGTCGCGCGCACGGTGATGACCTGGCCGCTGCAGGCGCTGACGATCGCGGTGAGCGGCTGGGTGCTGTACCGGACGCTGCCGAAGGAGCACCCGGGGCTGCGCGTCGTGCCGGAGTCCGGGCGCGAGTAAGAGCCCCCGGCGAGGGGGAGGTCCGGGGGCCGCCCACACCGTACGACGGACGGCGGGCCCGGCACTCGTGCTCCGCGCACGAAAAACGCCCGGATCTTTGGTCGGTCAGCCCGGACGGCGCGCCGCGGCCTCCCCGAACGCCTCGACGGCGGCGAGCCAGGCCGCGCCGAGCACACCGTCCGAACTGGTGCGGACCTCGAGCCCGGCCAGCTTCGCCCGCACCCGCTCACCGACCCTGGTGCCGTCGCCGAGGACGCTGCCGACCAGCACCACCGGGGTGTCCTCGTCCGGCTCGCGGGTCGCCAGCGCGGTCGTGACCAGCAGGTCGGCGGCGCGCTCGACGATGTCGGTCGCGGCCGGGTCGTCAACCGCGACCAGCGGCGCGAACCGGGCGAGGCGGACCGGCGGCTCGGCGTTGGCGACCGTGATCAGCCGCCGCCACGCGTACTTCCGGTCGGTCGCGTCGACCCCGGCCTCGGCCAGCACCGCGGTGGCCAGCGGGCCGAGGTCGCCGTCGCGGCCCAGCGCGGCCAGCGTGGCGCGCACGGCCTCCCGGCCCAGCCAGAACCCGGAGCCCTCGTCGCCGAGCAGCCAGCCGTAGCCGCCCTCGGTGGCGACCATGCGGCGCTTGCGGATCCGGCCCGCGATCGAGCCGGTGCCCGCGATCAGCACGGTCCCGTCGGGCGAGTCGGTGGCGGCGGCGAACGCGACCTCCGCGTCGGTCAGCACCACCACGCGGTCCAGGCCCAGGTCGCGCCAGGTGCGCTCGAACAGGGCCGCGACCGCCGGGTCGGTCAGCTTCGCGGTGCCCGCCATGCCGACGACGCAAGCGCTTGCCCGGCCGGGGACCTCGGTGGCCGCGCGGATCGCCGCCGCCAGGTTGGCGACCGCCTCCGCGGGCGGGTGCGAGTTCGGGTTGGCGCCGCCCGCGCGCCCGGCGCCGAGCACCGTGCCGTCCGCGGCAACCGCCAGCGCACGCGTGGACGTGCCACCCGCGTCGACCCCGAGGACGAACTTCATCGCGTCCTGGTCACCTTGTTCAGCCCGCGCGGGCGGTCCGGGTCGAAGCCGCGGGCCAGCGCCAGCCCGAGCGCGATCCGCTGCACCGGCAGCACCTCCAGCACTGGCGCGAGTTCCTCGGCCACGGACGGTACCGGGATGCGGACCGCGGCGGGCACCTCGCCCGCCGACGACCCGAGCGCCAGCACGTCGGCGCCGCGCTCGGCGACCGCGGTGAGCACGTCGCGCAGGGCGGCTCCGCCCCGCCCGGCGCCGGTGATCGCCAGCACCGCGGTCTCCTCGTCGACGGCCGCGACCGGCCCGTGCAGCAGGTCCGCGCCGCTGTAGGCGCGGGCGGCGAGGTAGCTGGTCTCGGCGAGCTTGAGCGCGGACTCCAGCGCGGTCGCGTAGGAGTAGCCGCGACCGGTGGTGATGATCCGGTCGACGAAGCGGTACCGGTCCACGGCGCGCTTCACGTCGACTTCCAGCGCCTGCCGCGCCAGCGGTTCGATCTCGGCCGCGGCGGACGAGTCGCCGCCCCGGACGGCGTCGATGAGCAGGTACAACGCGAGCAGCGTCGCGGAGTACGTCTTGGTGGCGGCCACCGCGGTCTCGGTGCCGGCCCCGATGTCGACGGCCAGTTCGGCGGCGCCGCCCAGCGGCGAGGCCGGGGTGTTCGTGACCGCGACGGTCAGCGCGCCCTGCTTGCGGGCGGTCTGGGTGAACTCCAGCAGGTCGGGCGAGCCGCCGCTCTGGCTGACCGACACCAGCAGCACGTCCCGCAGGTCGGGGCGCGCCCCGTAGAGGGTCACCGTGGAGGGCGAGACGAGCCCGGCCGGCAGCCCGAGCAGGACCTCGATGAGGTACTTCGCGTACAGCGCCGCGTGGTCGCTGGAGCCGCGCGCGGCCAGCAGTGCGAACCGCGGCGGGCGCCGGGAGATGGCGGCGGCGACGTCGGCGATCTCCCCGCGGCGGGCCACCAGGGCGCCCAGAACGGCGGGCTGTTCGGCGATTTCCGCGGCCATGTGCTGTCCGGGGTTGCTCATGCTGGATCCCTTCGGAGGTCTAGACCAATGCTACCCCGGGCGCGGTTCCATCCGGAAAGGGTAGTTTCATCCTGCGCCGGAGGCGCGGTTCGAGGAGGAGTCGGTCATGTTGGAGTCAGCCACGCGCGGTCAGCGCGAACCGAAGTACTGGGCGTTGAAGCAGCATCTGCTCGACCTGCTGGAGACGATGCCGCCGGGTTCGCCGATTCCCACCGAACGCTCGCTGGCCACCGAGTTCGCGGTCTCCCGCACCACGGTGCGGCAGGCCCTGGCGGACCTCACCGCCGAGGGCAGGCTGCACCGGGTGCAGGGCAAGGGCACGTTCGCCGCCGAGCCGAAGCTCGCGCAGCGGCTGCAGTTGTCGTCCTACACGGAGGACATGCGGGCGAAGGGTCGCGAGCCGTCGTCGAAGCTGCTGGAGGTCGAGGAGCTGACGGCCGAGCCCGAGCTGGCGAAGCTGCTCGGCATCCGCAACGGCGCGAAGGTGCTGCGGATGCGCCGCCTCCGGCTGGCCGACGGCGAGCCGATGGCGCTGGAGACCACGCACCTGCCGCTCGGCCGGTTCCGCGGCCTGCGCAAACACGTGTCGGCGGGCGGTTCCCTGTACGCGGTGTTGCGCGAGCACTACGGCGTGGAGATGGACAGCGCCGAGGAGACGATCGAGACCGCCCTGGCCGGGCCGCAGGAGGCGGATCTGCTCGGCGCCGACGTCGGCACCCCGATGCTCCTGCTGTCGCGGCATTCGTTCGCCGCGGACGGCAAACCGGTCGAATTCGTGCGGTCCATCTACCGCGGCGACCGGTACAAGTTCGTGACCACGCTGCGGCGCCCGTAACTCTCCAAGATCCCTTGCGTTGTCAAGGGATCGTTAAGCCCGCTGTGTCCACTGTGGACGTTGAGAGTGGCCTGCGTCACCTTCCGGCAACGCTGGGAGCATCTCAATCGACAAACACGTTGGACACGATGGGGTTAACACGAGAGGGAGAGCGAACACACCGCGATCATGACCGAGGAGAAGGAAGAGAGCGCCGAGAAGAAGTCCGGGCTGTCTCCGGCGCAGGTGGTGGCGTCGGCGCTGGCCGCGGTGACGGCTGCTTTCCTGGGCTCCACGCTGGGGGTGGCGGGCACGGTCATCGGCGCCGGTGTCGCGAGCATCGTGACGACCGTGGGTGGCGAGATCTACCTGCGCTCGCTGCGCAGCACGCGGGCGGCCGCGCGCAAGACGGCCGAGCTGCTGGCCGTGGCCGAGACCCGGCAGCAGACGAAGGTCGTGCCGCCCGCGGTCGCGCCGCGGTCGACGCACCCGTTGATCAGGCACCAGCAGAACGGGGCCGCGCAGCGAAGACCGGCCACGCAGCTGACCGAGATGCCGACGAGGGTCGTGCACCCGATCACGCCACCGCTGTCCGGCACGACGCGCCGGATGCCGGTGGCCGGGCAGGGCGGTTCCGGAGGCGGCGAGAAGACGGTGTTCATCCCGAAGCCGGTGGACCAGCCGGTCGAGGAGGAGGCGCCGCCCGCCGCCGCGAAACCCTGGTGGAAGAGCCGGTGGACGCTCGCGGTCGCGACCAGTGTGGTGGCGTTCGTGGTCGGGATGCTGGCGATCACCGGCTTCGAGGCGGCGACCGGGAGCACCGTGTCCGGCGGCACCGGGACGACGCTGGGCCGGGTGGTCGGCGGTTCCGGCGGCGCCGAGACGACGACCACGCGGGTCACGACCGTCACCGAGAGCTCGACGAGCGAGGACGAGCGGGCGCCGGCGAGCACGAGCAGCGCGCCGTCGACGTCGTCCAGCGCCGAGGAGACCGAGTCCCCCGTGACGACGACGCCGAGCACCAGCGTCCAGGAAACGCCGTCCGCCGCGTCCGAAACGGCGACCACGGCACCGAGCAGTCCTTGATCCGAAACCGGCCACAGGCCCTTCGCGAGTTTTCGCGAAGGGCCTGTTTCGTGTCAGCCGGCGAGCAGGACGGCCAGTTCGCGCTGGTCCTCGGGGCCGAGGTGGGGCGCGTCCAGGTCGCGCACGTCGAACCGGTTGCGCGGGGTCGCTTCGTCGGCCTCCCGGATCATCCGGTCCTGCAGCGCGAGCGGGATGGCCCGGTCCCGCGTGCAGCGCAGGTAGGTGCGCGGCACCCGGCCCCACGTCGCCGGGTCGCCGCGCGCGTCACCGGTGGTCAGTGCCCACGATTCGTCCGGCTCCATCGCGTTCAGGGCGGCGCGGAACGTGCTGTCCGCGTAGTCCGCGGCGAGTGCGGCCTTCGCCGCCGCGAGGAACGCGGGGTCCGCCGACCGCCAGTTCGTCCGCGCCACGCCGCTGGCCTGCGGATCCCCGATGCCAGGAATGGCGGGCAGGAGCGAGCCGGCCGCTTCCGGGGTCAGGAAGCAGTCGAGAACGCTGCGCAGGCGGACGCAGCAGAAGGCGGACAGGTAGACCAGCCGGGCGACGAGGCCCGGGACCTGGTTGGCGACGCCGGTGATCGTCGCGCCGCCGAGGCTGTGGCCGACGAGGACCACCGGGCCAAGCGCCGCCGCCCGGCGGACCACGGCGGCGACGTGCGCGACGGCGTCGGCCAGTGTGATCCCCGCGAGCGGTGACGGTTCGGCCGCGAAGACGGCCAAGTCCTGCGGGGTCTGGTAGCTGACCGGGAAGTGTCCCCGCGGGCCGTGGCCGGGGAGGTCGACGGCCAGGGCCCGGTGGCCGGCGAGGGTCAGTTCGGCGACCACCGGGGCGAAGGAGCCCGCGTTGCCGTTGGCGCCGTGGACGAGCACGAAGACCGGGTCCGCCGTGGTTGCCTTCGGTGGGGTGCAGCCCGCGGCCGCGAGCGCGGTCGTGCCGAGGAAGGCCCGGCGGCCGAGTTCACGCACGGCCGGTCGCCCTGCTGGTTCGGGTGAGCGCCCAGATCAGCAGGATCGCGCCGACGGTGCCGGCCACGTGGTCGAACCAGCCGGGCAAGCCGGCGGCCCGGAGCAGGCCGGCGACGCCGAACGTGGTGTTCCACAGGGCGTCCGTGACGGCCGAGCCGAAGCCCTGGACGAACAGGAGCGTGCCCACGATCCAGCGGGCTTTCTGGGCGTTGTTCATGGCGCCTCCGTTTCCGATGCGACTGCATCGAAACCGTAGCACGATCCGATGCGCTCGCATCGGTACAGTGGCGGCATGCCCAGGAAGATCGACCACGACGACCGGCGGCGGCAGATCGCGGACGCCGTGTGCGCGCTGATCAGCCGCCGTGGGCTGGAGGGCGTGAGCCTGCGCGAGGTGGCCGGTGAGGCGGGCGTGTCGATGGGCGCGGTCCAGCGGTGCTTCAGCACCAAGGAGGACATGCTGGTCTTCGCGCAGGAGCACGTGAACCGGCGGATCAGCGAGCGGGCGCAGGCCAGGATCGGCGGTTCCGCGTCACCGGTGACGATGCTCGCGGAGACGCTGACGGCGATGCTCGCGGCCGACGATCCGGTGGAGGCGCGGGTGTGGATGGCATTCACCGCGCAGTCGGCGGTCGACCCGGCACTGGCCGAGGTGCAGCGCGGCCACTACGCCGGGCTGGCGGAGCTGCTCGCCGTGTTGTTGCGGGCCGCGCAGGGCGCCGGCGAGGTGCGGGCCGGCGTGGATGTCCCGGCGGAGGCGGAGACGCTCATCGCCCTCGCGGACGGCCTCACGGTGCAGATCCTGCTCGGCCGCCGCACGGCGGAGTCGGCTCGCGCGATGCTGCACGAGCGGCTCGACCGCCTGCGGGTGGCTTGAGAGCCTCCCCGCCGTTCTGGGGCGTCCGTCGGTCTGGCTTGACCGCGGCGGAACCACACTCGGCTACCGCTCGGGCGAGCCACGGCCACGGAGGCCCGTGTCAGTCCAGTTGTGCCCGCAGCGCGCGAGTGGCTGCAGCCGGGTCCTCGGTCTCGGTGCTCGTGCCTGCCGTGGGCGCCTCGGGGCGACCAGTCGAGATGTGTCCGCGGCGCGGGCGGCGGTGATGGCGCGAGCCACGATCCGTGAGGCGGCCGCCGCCAGCTCCTCGGGCAGCCGGTCGCGTGACGGCCGCTGGCGGCTCGCCCGTGTCCGGGCCAGAGAGCCGCGCGCGGGTGGCGGTGAGGGCGCGGCCGTTCGCCAGCGCGTGCGGTCGGGAGCCTGAGGTGCGGGCGCCGAGCTGCCCGTGTCAGTCCAGCTGTGCCCGCAGCGCACGAGCGGCCGCAGCCGGATCCTCGGCCTCGGTGATCGCCCGCACCACCACGATCCGCGACGCGCCCGCCGCCAGCACTTCCGGCAGCCGCTCGGCGTCGATGCCTCCGATGGCGAACCACGGGCGCGCCGTGCCGAGCGCCGCGGTCGAGCGCACCAAGTCCAGGCCCGGCGCGGGACGGCCGGGCTTCGTCGGCGTCGGCCAGCAGGGGCCCGTGCAGAAGTAGTCCACACCTTCTTCCACAGCCGCGGCCTCGGCCTGTGGACGGTCGTGCGTCGAGCGGCCGATCACCGGCTCGTCGCCGATCACCCGCCGCGCCAGCGGCACCGGCAGGTCGTCCTGCCCCAGGTGCAGCACGTCGGCGTCGACGGCCGCCGCGATGTCCGCCCGGTCGTTCACCGCCAGCAGCGCCCCGTGCCGCGCGCACGCCTCCGCCAGGATCTCCAGCGCGGCCAGCTCCTGACGGGCCTCCAGCGGCGCTCCGTCCCGCTTGTCCCGCAGCTGGATGATGTCCACGCCGCCGGCCAGTGCGGCGTCGGCGAACTCGGCCAGGTCCGGCCGGTCCCCGGTGCACAGGTAGAGCCGCGCCGCGTCGAGGCGTTTCCTGATCTCGTCACCACTGAGCCCTGGCATGGCCTGAACCCTATCTCGCACGTTAGGGTGGAGGTGTCCGCACGGGAGCCCGAGCCACGGGCTGAGAGGGAGCTGCCAGCGCTCCGACCGTGGAACCTGATCCGGATCATGCCGGCGCAGGGAGCGTGATTCTGATGAGCAACCAGCACGTGGCCGTCGTCGGCGGCGGGGTCATCGGCCTGTCCGTGGCCTGGCGCGCCGCGGCGGCCGGGCACCGCGTCACCGTCGTCGACCCCGCGCCCGGCCGCGGCGCGTCCTGGGTCGCCGGCGGCATGCTGGCCCCCGTCACCGAGGCCTGGCCCGGCGAGGAGGAGTCCCTCGCTCTCGGCGAGGAGTCCCTCAGGCGCTGGCCCGCGTTCGCGCAAGCGCTTGCGGCACACGGCGGCGACCCGGGGCTGTCCCGCGCCGGCACCATCGTCGTCGCGCTGGACCGGGCCGACGCCGACCAGCTGGACATCCTCGCCGGTTACCTGCGGTCGGTCGGCCGCGAGGTCGAGCAGGTCACCGGTCGCAGGCTGCGCTCGCTCGAACCCGGGCTGGGCGCGGTGCGCGGCGGCCTGCTCGTGCCCGGCGACCTGGCGGTCGACAACCGAAAGCTGCTCCGCGCCCTCGAAGCCGCCGCGCTCCAGCACGGCGCCGAGTTCACCGGCGACGAGGCGGTGGCTGTCGAGCCCGGCCGCGTCCGCACCGCCCACTGCGAGGTCCAGTGCGACGTCGTGGTCGTCGCCGCCGGCGCGCACAGCGCCCGGCTGCACCCGGTGCTCGCGCGAGGTGTCCGTCCGCTCAAGGGCGAGATCCTCCGCCTGCGCGCGCGGCGCACGAGCCTGCCACCGCCCACGCGCACGGTGCGCGCCGTCGTCGAGGGGCGACCGGTGTACCTCGTGCCGCGCGAAGGCGGCGAGCTGGTCCTCGGCGCGACCCAGTACGAGGCTGGTTTCGACGACACCGTGAGCGCCCGCGGCGTGCGCGAGCTGCTCGAATGCGCCGAGCGGATCTTCCCCAGCATCGACGAGTACGAGCTGGTCGAAACCGCCGCCGGGCTGCGCGCGGCCAGCACCGACACGCTCCCGTTCATCGGTGACCTCGGCGACGGCGTCCTCGCCGCGACCGGTCACCACCGCAACGGTCTGCTCATGGCGCCGGTGACCGCCGACGCCGTCGTGGCTTGGCTGGCCGGGGAGAAACCGCCCGAGGAGGCGCTCGCGGCGGACCCGGCTCGGCTCGGAACAGGAGGGGTCTGATGGAAGTGCAGGTCAACGGGCAGTGGCGGGAGGTCCCCGACGACGCGACGGTGACCGACGTGCTCAAGGCGGTCGACGCGCCCGAGCGCGGCGTCGCGGTCGCCCTCAACGGCGAGGTCGTGCGCCGCGGCGAGTGGACGGCCAGGACCGTCCCCGCGGGCGCGCGGCTGGAGATCCTGACGGCGGTGCAAGGTGGGTGAGGTCATGTTCGACGGCGACCAGCTCGTGATCGGCGAGCACAAGCTCGGGTCACGGCTGATCATCGGAACCGGTGGCGCGGCGAACCTGTCGGTGCTGGAACGGGCGCTCGTCGCGTCCGGCACCGAGCTGACGACGGTCGCGCTGCGCCGCGCGGACGCCGAGGGCGGCTCCGGTGTGCTGGACCTGCTGCGCCGCCTCGGGATCCGGCTCCTGCCGAACACCGCGGGCTGCCGCAGCGCCGCGGAGGCCGTGCTGACCGCGCGCCTCGCCCGCGAGGCGCTGGAGACCGACCTGATCAAGCTCGAGGTCCACGCCGACGACCGGACGCTGCTGCCCGACCCGGTCGAGACGCTCGACGCGGCCGAGCAGCTCGTCGCAGACGGGTTCACCGTGTTCGCCTACACGAACGACGACCCGGTGCTCGCGCTGCGGCTGGAGGAGGCCGGGTGCGCCGCGGTGATGCCGCTGGGCGCGCCGATCGGCACCGGGCTGGGCATCCGCAACCCGCACAACATCGAGCTGATCGTGGCGCGCGCGGGCGTGCCGATCATCCTCGACGCGGGCATCGGCACGGCCTCCGACGCGGCCCTGGCGATGGAGCTGGGGTGCGACGCGGTGCTGCTGTCCACGGCGGTGACCAGGGCGCAGGACCCGGAGCGGATGGCGTACGCGATGCGCTCGGCGGTGGTCGCCGGGCGGCTGGCCCGGCAGGCGGGCCGGATCCCGCAGCGGTTCTGGGCGCACGCGTCCAGCCCGCCGCGCTGAAAAACCCGGCTTCACCTCGGTTTGCCGCGGCGAGCACGTATGGTTTAGCGCACCCGAGCGGTCGGCGAGGCGAAGGAGCTCGAGAGTGGTTGAGTCAACCGAGGACGTCGCTGGGCGGTTGTTCCTCGCCGTCGGCCGGCTGTCCCGGTCGCTGCGGCAGGCAGGCACACCCGGGCCCGGCCACGGCTCCATTTCCGCGCTGTCGACGCTGGTCGCCTTCGGGCCGATGCGGCTCGGCGACCTGGCGGCGAAGGAGGGCGTGGCGGCCGCGACGATGTCGCGGATAGTCGCCTCGCTGGTCGACGCCGGCTGGGCGAGCCGCGAGCCCGACCCGATCGACCGGCGCGCCTGGCTGGCGACGGCCACCCCGCAGGGCGAGCGGATGCTGCTGGACCTGCGGTCGACGCGGGTGCACGAGCTGCAGAAGCGGATCGACCGCCTGTCGCCGGAGCACCAGGCCGCGCTGGGTCAGGCGCTGCCGGCGCTGGAGGCGTTGCTGGCCGGCGACGAGAGCTGACCCGCGCCCGGGGTGCGCGGTGGCGGGTAGGCGTCGCTCGCGGCCGGGGGTGCTGAATTCGCGCCCGGAGAGCGGGCTCGCGCCGGGAGCGCGGGACTCGCGTGCGACTCCGCCCGAGAGCGTTGGACCCGCGGGGCGGCGGCGCGGAACCCGCGCCCCGGAGCGTGGGCCCCATGGACCGGAGCGCGGACCTCCCAGCCCTGAGCCCGAAACCCGCGGGTGTGCGAGCCTCGCGGCTCAGCGATCCTCCGGCGCCAGCCGCCAGAACGCCGACACCGGGCCGACCTTCGCGCCCATCGGGTAGGAGTTCGCGACCGCGTTGCTGACGAACCACTTCCCGAACCGCGCGGCCTCCGGCATCGACATGCCCCGCGCCAGGCCCGCGGTCAGCGCCGACGCCATCGCGTCCCCCGCGCCGTGCGTGTGCGGCGTGGAGAACCTCGGCCCGGGCAGTTCGACGAACTCGCGGCCGTCGTAGAGCAGGTCCACGCACTCCGGGTCGCTGGTCAGATGGCCGCTCTTCACCAGCACGTACTTCGGCCCGAGCTCCTTCAGCGCCACCGCCGCGTCGTGCATGCCCGCGCGGTCGGTCACCTCGATCCCGGTCAGCAGGCGCACCTCGTCCAGGTTCGGCGTGATCACCGCGGCCCGCGGCAGCAGCAGGTCCCGCAGCGCGGCCAGCCCGGCCGCGTCGAACAGCGGGTGCCCGTGCATCGACGCGGCGACCGGGTCGACCACGAACGGCACCTTCGAGTCCCGCCCGATCTCCGCCCGGTCGCACGCCTCCGCGACCGCCTCGATGATCTCCGCGGAGGCGAGCATGCCGGTCTTCGCCGCCTGCATGCCCATGTCCGCGGCCACGGCCTCGATCTGCCCGGCCACGATCCGCGCCGGGATGTCGGACCGGTCGTGCACGCCGAGCGTGTTCTGCACGGTCACCGCCGTGACCGCGACCAGGCCGTGCACCCCGCAGGTCAGGAACGTGCGCAGGTCCGCCTGCAACCCCGCGGCACCACCGGAGTCGGATCCGGCGATGGTCAGGGCGGCAGGCGGACTCGCGTTCTGGCTCATGCCCCCAGTGTCGCAAACCCGCCGATCAAGCGAGCCGCCAGAACGGGGACACCGGCCCGACGCCCTCGCCCAGCGGGTACGCCTCGGCCACGCACCGCTCGATGAACCGCTTGCCCTCGTCCACCGCGTCCGGCACCCCGAGCCCCTTGGCGAGGAACGCGGTGATCGACGAGGCCAGCGTGTCGCCGCCGCCGTGCGTGTGCGGCGTGTCGATCCGCCGCGCGGACAGCTCGATGAACTGCACGCCGTCGGACAGCAGGTCGACGCACTCCGGGTCGTCGTAGAGGTGCCCGCCCTTGACCAGCACCCACATCGGCCCCAGGGCCAGCAGCGCCCGCGCCGCGTCGCGCTGGCTGGCCCTGTCGGTGACCTCGACGCCGGTGAGCAGCCGGACCTCGTCCAGGTTCGGGGTCACCAGCGTGGCGCGCGGGAACAGTTCCGTGCGGATGGCTTCCAGCGCCTCCTCGCGCAGCAGGGCGTCCCCGTGCATCGACGCCGCCACCGGGTCCACCACGAACGGCACGTCCGCGTTGCGTCCGATGTGGACCTCGTCGAGCGTCTTGGCGACGGCGGTGATGATCTCCGCCGTCGCCAGCATGCCGGTCTTGGCCGCGTCCACGCCCATGTCCCCGGCCACGGCCTTGATCTGCGCCGACACGACGTCCGGCGGGATCTCGGTGAAGCCCTGCACACCGACGGAGTTCTGTACGGTGACCGCGGTGATCGCGGTCATCCCGTGCACCCCGCAGGCGAAGAACGCCCGCAGGTCGGCCTGGATCCCCGCGCCACCGCCGGAATCGCTCCCGGCGATGGTCAGCGCGGTCTTCGGGGTGACGCTCATTACGGCTGGACCACCGGGAGGTAGACCTGCTTGCCGTTCTCGGCGAACTCGGCCGACTTCTCCTGCATCCCGGCCTCGATCGCATCCACAGTGGACAGCCCGTGCTCCTCGGCGTACTTGCGGACGTCCTGGGTGATCCGCATGGAGCAGAACTTCGGCCCGCACATCGAGCAGAAGTGCGCCGTCTTGGCCGGCTCGGCGGGCAGCGTCTCGTCGTGGAACGAGCGCGCGGTGTCCGGGTCGAGCGAGAGGTTGAACTGGTCGGTCCAGCGGAACTCGAAGCGGGCCTTGGACAGCTCGTCGTCCCAGTCCTGGGCGTACTGGTGGCCCTTGGCGAGGTCAGCGGCGTGCGCGGCGATCTTGTACGCGATCACGCCCGCCTTCACGTCGTCCCGGTTGGGCAGGCCCAGGTGCTCCTTCGGCGTCACGTAGCACAGCATCGCCGTGCCGTACCAGCCGATCTGCGCCGCGCCGATGGCGGAGGTGATGTGGTCGTAGGCAGGCGCGATGTCCGTCGTGAGTGGACCGAGCGTGTAGAACGGTGCCTCGCCGCAGAGCCGTTCCTCCAGCTCCACGTTCTCCTTGATCTTGTGCATCGGCACGTGGCCGGGGCCCTCGATCATCACCTGGACGTCGTGGGCGCGCGCGATGTGCGTGAGCTCGCCGAGCGTCTCCAGCTCCGCGAACTGGGCGCGGTCGTTGGCATCCGCGATCGAGCCGGGACGCAGGCCGTCGCCGAGCGAGAACGTCACGTCGTAGGCGCGCAGGATCTCGCACAGCTCCTCGAAGTGCGTGTACAGGAACGACTCCTTGTGGTGTGCCAGGCACCACGCGGCCATGATCGAACCGCCGCGGGACACGATGCCGGTCACCCGGTTCGCGGTCAGCGGGATGTAGCGCAGCAGCACGCCGGCGTGCACGGTCATGTAGTCCACGCCCTGCTCGCACTGCTCGATCACGGTGTCCCGGTAGACCTCCCAGGACAGCTTGGCCGGATCGCCGTCCACCTTCTCCAGGGCCTGGTAGATCGGCACCGTGCCGACCGGCACCGGGGAGTTGCGCATGATCCACTCGCGGGTTTCGTGGATGCGCTTGCCGGTGGACAGGTCCATGATCGTGTCGGCGCCCCAGCGGGTCGCCCACACCATCTTGTCGACCTCCTCCTCGACCGACGACCACACGGCCGAGTTGCCCATGTTCGCGTTGACCTTCACCAGGAAGTTCTTCCCGATGATCGCGGGCTCGCTCTCCGGGTGGTTGCGGTTGACCGGGATGACCGCCCGGCCCGCGGCGACCTCGTCGCGCACGAACTCGGGCGTGACCCGCTCGCGCGCGGCGATGAACTCCATCTCGCGGGTGATCACGCCGGCCTTGGCGAAGCCCAGCTGCGTGTTGTGCTCCCGGTTCGCGATCCAGTCGGCACGCAGCGGCGCCAGTCCACTGTGGACGTCGATCGCGACGTCGGGGTCGGTGTACGGGCCGGAGGTGTCGTAGACGTCGAAGTGGTCGCCGTTGGTCAGCTCGATGCGGCGGGCCGGGACCTTCAGCCCGTTTTCGGTGTGGTGGTAGACCTTCCGGGATCCGGTGATCGGCCCGGTGGTCACGGTCGGCGCGACGTTCTTGCCGTTTTCCAGCGTCGTCACTAGAAATACTCCCTACGCCGGCATTACCCGGTCAGGTTCAGCGGTCGGCGGCGCCGGGTCCCAACGGACACCAGCCGCCCTCTCAGCCCGCCAAGGCGCGAGCTCCCGCGTGTTCGGTTGTCCGTCCGACCATGCCACGTCGCGCGGCAGACCTCAAGAGCACGACGGTGAGACCGCTCACCCGCGCTGGAGTTTCACACCGGTGTCAGCCCCTAGGTTGACGATCATGCGAACCACGGCCGCGCTGATCGCGCTCGGCGCCTGTCTCTTCGTGGTCGTCACGGCGGAGACGCTCGTGATCGGACTGCTGCCCGCGTTGTCGGCCGACCTGCGGGTGCCGGTGCCCTCGGCCGGCCTGCTCGTGGCCGGGTACGCGCTGACGGTGACCATCGGCGGTCCGCTCGTGACCGCCGCGACTCTGCGGGTGCCGCGCAAGGCGGCGCTGCTCGGGCTGGTCGCGGTGTTCGCGGCGGGCAACGCGCTCGCGGCGAGCGCGACCGGGTTCGGCGTGCTGCTGGCCGCGCGGGTCGTCACCGCGCTGACGCACAGCACGTTCTTCGCGATCGCGCTCGTGCTGGCCGCGTCGATGGTCCACCCGTCGAAGCGCGGGTGGGCCATCGCGTTCGTGTCGACCGGGCTGAACCTGGCGACCGTCCTCGGCGCGCCGCTGGGCACCCTCGTGGGTGAGGCGTACGGGTGGCGGACGTCGTTCTGGTTGCTGGCGGTCGTGGCGCTGGCCGCGATGGCGGCGGTGGCGCTGCTGGTGCCCGCCGCCCGGACCGCGGAACCGCCGCGGCTGGGACCGGAGCTGCGGGCGCTGGTGACGCGGCCGGTGCTGGTGCTGCTGGCGGTGACGCTGGTGACGGAGACCGGGTTCTTCGTGGCCTACACCTACCTGTCGCCGATCCTCGGCCGGATCTTCCCGCCCGGCGGGGTGGTCGTGCTGCTCATGGTGTTCGGCGCCGGGGCGCTGTGCGGGAACCTGGCCGGTGGGCGGCTCGCGGACCGGTGGCCGTGGGCTTCGCTGCGGGTGCTCATCGCGCTGCTGGCGGCGGCGCTGGTCCTCTTCGCGGCGGTCGCTTCGGTGCGAGCCGGGGCGGTAGTCGGCGTGTTCGCACTGGGCGCGGTGGCGTTCGCCCTGGTTCCTGGGTTGCAGACGCGGGTGGTGGTGGCCGCCGCCGGAGCGCCGACGCTGGCGGTCGCGGTCTACACGTCGATCTTCAACCTGGGCATCAGCGCGGGCGCGTGGCTGGGCGGGCGCGCGTTGTCGGCCGGTGCGGCGCTGGGCGCGTTGCCGCTGCTGGGTGCGGCCGGCGTGCTCGGCGGGCTGGCCGTGTCGGCTCTCCACCGCGCCCGAGCTCTTCAGTCCGGCCGGCGCAGCCCGGCGACGAGCATGCCGACCAGGCGGCGCGCGTCGTAGGGGTGCTTGCTGCTCGCGCCCGCACAGAGACCGCCGATGCCGCGCATCAGCTCGTACGCGTCGAGGCCGTCGCGGATCTCGGCCGACGCGGCTTCGAGCAGCTGTGTGCAGACCGGGACGAGCCGGTCCAGGAAGTAGGAGTGCAGGGGGTCGTAGCAGGGGTCGTCGGACTGCAGCACGGCGGGCAGGCCCTGCTTGGTGATCACGAAGTCGACGAACCGGTCGAGCCACTCCGCGACGGCGGCGTACGGGGTCCCGCTGGCGGCGAGCAGCGCCGGACCGGCCTCGGCGAGCGCTTCCACCTGGTGCCGGTAGACCGCGATGATCAGGTCCGCCCTGGTGGGGAAGTGGCGGTAGATCGTGGCGGTCCCGACGCCCGCCTTGGCCGCGATGTCGCGGATCGGCGCCTCCACCCCGGACGCGACGAAGACCGCGGCCGCCGCGTCCAGCAGGGCTTTCTGGTTGCGCCGCGCGTCGGCCCGCTTGGGTGCGCTGTCGTCCACGCCGTCCATTCTCCCACCCGGTGGTAGCTAATCGGGACACTGTCCCGTATGTTAACCGGGACAGTGTCCCGTTTCTGATCGGAGCGAACGATGGCGACCTACCTGCTGGTGCACGGCGCGTGGCACACCGGGGAGTGCTGGACGCGGGTGACGCCGTTGCTGGAGGCGGCCGGGCACCGCGTGCTCGCGCCGACGCTGACCGGCTACGGCGATACGGTGCACCTGGCCGGCCCCGAGGTCGGCCTCGACACGCACGTCGCGGACGTGACCGGTCTGATCCGCGCGGAGGACCTCACCGACGTGGTGCTCGTCGGGCACAGCTACGCCGGGCTGGTGATCTCGTCGGTGGCGAACGAGCTGCCGGACCGGGTCGCGCGGCTGGTGTACCTGGACGCGATGGTCCCGGAGGACGGCGAATCCGCGGCGGACGTCCTGCCCGTCACCCAGGGGCTGATCGACCTGGCGCTGGCCTCCGAAAGCGGCTGGCGCGTCCCGCCGATGCCCGAGCTGCCGCCGCCGGCCGGCCTGTTCGGCGTCACGGATCCTGATGACATCGCCTGGCTGCGCACGATGCTGTCCGACCAGCCGGTGCGCTGCCTGCAGCAACCGGTGCGGCTGGACAACCCGGCGACGCGAGCGATCCCGCGGACGCACATCCACTGCACGGTGAAACCGGAGGGCTTCGCGCGCCGCCCGGTGCCCGCCGTGCAGCCCAACGGAACGCCCGCGGAGGTCTGGGAACTGCCCACGGGCCACGACTGCATGATCACGACGCCGGTGGAGCTGAGCGAGCTGCTGCTGAAGCTCGCCTGAGGGTCGCGGACTGACGTGCCGGACCGCGGTTGACCACGGGAAACGCCCTTCTAGGCTGCGGCGGATGGGCAACTGGGAAACTCGGCTTCGCGAGTGGCAGAACCTCGACGTGCCCGAGGGCTGGCGGGCGGAGATCACCCCGGCAGGGGTGACACTGACGCCGCCCGTCGACAACGGGCACAGCAGGATCGCCGCGTCGGTCCATCGCGCCTTGGTGCGGGCGGTCCCGGAGGATCGGGCCATCCTGCAGAAGCTCGGCGTCTCCATTCGGAGCGCGAGCCGGCTCTACGTGCCCGGCCTGGTCGTGGTTCCGCACCACGAACTGCTGTCCCGTCCGGACAACGTGCCCGTTCCGGCGGAGGCCGCGGAACTGGTGGTGGAGATCGTCTCCCAGGGCAACGCCCGCACTGATCGTGTCGAGAAGCTCTGGGCCTACGCCCAGGCGCCGGTGCCTCTCTACCTCCTGATCGACCGGTACGCCGAGCCGAAGCCGTCGGTCACCCTGTTCTCGGATCCCGTCGACGGGCACTACCGCCGCTCGGAGCAGGTGTCCTTCGGCGAGGAGATCCGCCTGCCCGCGCCGTTCGACCTCGTGCTCGCGACCGCGGCCTTCTAACTCACCAGCTCGCTCGGCGTCGCGAACACGTCGACCATCGCGCCGTTCCTCAGCACCGTGATGGCCAGCCTCGTGCCGATCACCTCGGCGAACAGCTGCCGCTGGATGTCCTGCGCGTCCGTGATCCGCGAGCGCCCCACGGTCAGCACCAGGTCGCCCGGCCGCAGCCCCGCCCGTTCGGCCGGCCCGCCGCGCACCACCTCCACGATCCGCAGCCCCGCGCGCTGCCCGGTGTGCTCGGCGACCTCGTCCGGCAACGGCGCCGGCACCCCGACCACCCCGAGGTACGCCCGCCGCACCCGGCCCTCCACCAGCAGCGTGTCGATGATCCGCCGGGTGGTCTCGTTGATCGGCACCGCCAGACCGAGGCCGAACCCGGCGACCGCCGTGTTGACGCCGACCACCCGGCCCGCCGAATCCGCCAGCGCGCCGCCCGAGTTGCCCGGGTTCAGCGCCGCGTCGGTCTGGATCACGTTCTCGATCACCCGCCCCGCGCTGCGGGTGCGCACCGGCAGCGACCGGCCCAGCGCGCTGACCACGCCCGCGGTCACCGAACCGGCGAGCCCGAGCGGGCTGCCGATCGCCACCACGAGCTGCCCGACGACCAGCTTGTCCGCGTCGCCCATCCGGGCCGCGCTCGGCGCCTCCGACGCGCGCAGCACGGCCAGGTCCGACAACGGGTCCGCGCCGACCACCGTGAACCGCGCCTCGGTGCCGTCCGAGTACGTCGCCGTGCCGTGCGTGCCGCCGCCGACCACGTGCGCGTTCGTCACCAGGTGCCCGTCGTCGGCGAACACGACCGCCGAACCACTGCCCCGGGACAGCCGCACGCTCGCCACGTGCGGCGTCACCTCGGCGGCCACCGTGCTCACCGAGCGTGAGTAGGCGTCGAGGGCATCGGTGTCATCCACCGCCACCACCACCCCGCGATTACACAGTTACATCGTAACCAGTATGCGCTCGTGGCACGCGCGTGTCCTACGGCGCTGGAGCGGTTCGGGGATCACAGTCGTAGACGCTGGGATGGGCTGTAGAAACATCGCAGACACCGTGGCGAAGTGGGGTGAGATTGACTCCGCCTATGAGTTCGGCCCGCCAGTCTGATCATTCGTTGGGCTTGACCAGCGTTGCGCCTAGCAAATCGGGTTTCGCACCACGTCGACCGGTAAGGAGACTGAAAGGCAGGCCCACGGCCTAATCCGAGCGTCCTACACCGAAGCCTAGCCCCGTGGCGACCGCCATTTTGTGACCGGTTGAGCTGATCAAGCCCATTCCGCAGCCCGCCCGACGACTGGGCAGCGGGCCTTGAGCGGGACTTCCCGGGCAGGCGTTCGGTGGAGGTCGCTGGCGGGAGCATCAATGATTTCGGCAGATGCTGGAGTTAGGGCGTGCAGGCGGCTAACGCGCCCGAGTGAGACACAACTTCATCCTTGTCGTGCTGTCTGCGGCTCCAAAGACGATCCGCGAGGGCCGGGTTTTCGTCGGCCCTGCGGAAGGGGCGGCGCTTCTTCCTCCTCTTGTGTGAACGCGTCCTCATCCCGCGTGCGGTACTTCCGCAGTAGCCGGGCCAGTCTCGCGCCATCGAGCGGTGTCGCCGCGACCAGGGCGGCGAGGAGTTGGGCGCGGCTGGTGTTCTCTCCTGCCTGGTTGGCGAGATGTAACAGCAGGTCGAGGCGGTGGTCGACCTTTTCGGGCCAGTGGACGAGCGTGCTGCGCCGTCTTCCGCGGTGCAGTCTCATCTCGACTCCATCTCGTCCATAACCTATGATAAACATATGATGGCTAGCCAGCTGAACACCGGTGTTGCTGCGAACTGCGGTTCGCAGATGCTGCCACTCGAGTCCGACAGGACACCGGTCGATGCCGCGCCGATCCAGATTGCGGGCCGTGTTCTAGAGCCGAGCCCGGTGTTCGACACCTACTGGCGGTTCGCGGCGGCGCGCCAAGCTGTCTACCTTGCCCGGGTAGAGGGTCACCCCGGCCCCTGGACTCGCGATCCGATCCTGCTGAGGCACCGCTTCACCAACTGCTACCGAGCAGCGGACCGAGTAAGCCAGTACTTGATCTCGAACGTGAGCTATGCCGGTGACCAAACGTGGAAGGAGGTGTTCTTCCGTACGATCGTCTTCAAGCTGTTCAATCGGCTCTCCACGTGGCAGCTGCTGAGCCATTCGCTCGGTGAGGTCCGATGGGCCGAGTACTGTTTCGACACGTACAACCGGGTGTTGAGTGGCGCGTTCCAGGCTGGGGAGAAGTTGTACTCCGCTGCCTACGTGATGCCGGCGCCGCGGCTGTCGGAGGTGCGGAAGCACAGCAACCACCTGCGGTTGATCGAACTGATTATGCGCTCGTCGGCACCGCAGCGGATCCAGGACGCGGCCACGATGAAGGATGCCTTCGCCGTGCTCCGGAATTTTCCGGGTTTGGGTGACTTTCTGGCCTACCAGTACCTTATCGACCTGAACTACTCTGCGGGTCTGGACTTCGACGAGATGGAGTTCGTTGTCCCAGGACCTGGGGCTCGCGACGGAATCAGAAAGTGTTTTGGTCCCGCCTCGGCCGGGATTGAGCACGAGATCATCCGTTATATGGCCGATCAGCAAGAAGCGCACTTCGCCCGGCTTGGGTTGTCCTTCCCGGGCCTGTGGGGTAGGCGGCTGCAGCTGATCGACTGTCAGAATTTGTTCTGCGAGGTCGACAAGTACGCGCGCGTGGCGCACCCGCAGGTTATGGGATTGTCGGGGAGGACCCGGATCAAACAGACGTTCCGTCGCGACCCGGCGCCCGTCGCGGCCTGGTTTCCCCCAAAATGGGGAATTAATGACCTGATAAAACACTCGGCAGGGCGAGCGTCGTTACGGGCCGAGATCGTGAATCGTCTCCGATCGGATCCAGTGCCGGAGAACTCGCTGCAGCTAAAACTGGGTTGAACGAGAGCCTTCTTCAGGTTGCTGGATGATCGGATATGCGGCTCAATGTCTGGTCGAGGTCGGACAGGGGACCGTCAATCTGGGCGTAACCTGCTACAACCGTCAGGTGCCCCACGTTGAGTCCGGCTTGCTTTGCGACGTAGCGGACGAGCCGACCCAGCCCCAGATAGTTGCCGTAAGCGCGTTCAACTAGATAGTGGCTGCGGTAGTGCGCGACGGCGTGAACCCGGTCGGCTTCGCGTTGGAACGCGATGTTGCTCAAGCAGGGACCGCCGCGGCCATGACGCCCCCGAGAGGGATGGTGGATTAAGATTCCTGGATCATTGATTTCCGACGGTCTGGCTGCGTCTCCGGCGGTGGCCACCGCAGTCTCGTACTGAGCGCGTATCACTCGGTCCCCATGCAGCGCTTTGATGACGGGCGCGAGTTGGTCGACGGGTGCCGGATGTTTGCCGCTGCCGATGGGGTAAGCGACGAGTCGGCCGAAGTACGTTCCCCAGGAGTTCTTGGGAAAGCGCTGGATCACCTCGTAGCGGGCGCGGTACTTCTCGACGAGTTCCTCGTGCGTGTCGCACAACTGAGCTAATGCCGTCGGCATGATCGTGTTAGCGACTGTGTCGATCGTCTGCAGGCCCCGGTTGGCGAGCAGCTTGTCCACCTCCTGGCGGGCCGCCTCGTGTTCGGCGATCGGATCTTCGATGCTGACGACGAGGTGGAAGACCTTGTTATCAGCAGTGGCGCGTGTCGCGGTCACCGCGCGATACCACGCTTCCGACACAGTGCTTGCCTGAATCGGCTTAATCATCCGTTCGCTCCTCCAGTGTGGTGGGTCTGTCGCTTTGGTGGCGTTCGAGCCAGGTCAAGTCGATCCCGTCGCGTACTACTGTCGGTTCGACCAGTACGGACCATCCTCCTGTGGCAGAGTCCGATCCCAGGCGCACAGGCGCGCTGAGCTCAGTGGTGACACGCCAGCAAGTGATGCGAGCCTCGGCGAGGAGGTCGAGTTGCCCCTCAACGGCGTCATCGAGCTCAACTTGCGCTAGGCCGACGACATCGCGAGGGAACGCTCTCAACTCGGAGTGAACTGTCGGCGTGGCGATGAGCAAATCGCCGGGGGCGACGTGCACGGTCGCGTCACGCATTCCCGTGTCGAGCACGTGGACCTCGCCATTGGAGACCTGAGCGTAGGGTCCTGCCAGGCTCGCCCGTACTCGCGCGCGGCCCGCTCTTGCCCATATAGACGCGGTCGTCGCCCCTACCAGCTCAAGGTTCACGAGGTGGCGGCACACGCCGCGGAACGACGCGCCAAGCAGCGTCGCGAGGCGGTACGCGTCTTGGGCTGACTGCGGCTTATCCTTACCCAGGAGCCGGAGGCCGCGCAGCACAGCAGGTCTTGGCATCAGAAACCACGCCGCGAAGGCTTCTGCCGACATCTCGGTACCGGTCCACACGCCGGGCGCCTGTGACTCCCATAGATCGAGGCTGAGGTCGACCGTGTCGCCATGTCGCAACTGGTGGTGACCCAGCTCGTGTGCGGCGGTGTGTCGAACTGTCGGCATTGACAAGCTTGAATTGATCAAAATTCCTGGACCATGGGTAGCCGGAGAGATGTACGTGCCAAAATGGCCGGGCATTTCGCGAAACATCAGCGCGATGTCGGCGCGGCGGATCGCGGCGACGACATCGACGTAGCTGTCCGGCGGCACATCGAGATCCTCTCTCGCGTGCGTTGCCGCGAGCTGAGCGACACGATGCGCCTGACGCCAGGTGCTGATCAACTTCGGTTCCCGCCGCTAGCTTTGTCCATGGCGAGGAACTCGGCGAACGCTTGCACCGCTTTGCGGTTCTCCTCAGTCAGGCTCGTCAGGTTACGCATCAAGGCGGCAATCGCATGATCGCCGGCCGAAGACGCCCCCTCCTCGTCGAGGAAGTACCCGACCGGCTTTCGGTACAGCCCGGCAAGCTTCTTCAACTCCAGGCTATCCACCTTGCGCTCACCTCGCTCGATGTCCGAGACGGCGGAGCGCGGTATGCCCGTCCGGTCCGACACGTACTGTTGAGACAGATTCAGATACTCCCGTACTTCTTTGAGTTTGCGGCCGAGTTTGCCCCAATCGCTCATCTCAGCATCTTCGGGGATGTTGTCCACGTTGATCTCCTCAGGTTGGGTTGTTGTCGTCCGTCAGCGACACGATCAGCTGCGCGAACGTGGACACCGACCTCAAGGCATTCGCGGCGACCGTCGAGTCGGGAACACGAACCCCATAACGCTGCTCCAGTTCCACTACGAACTGCACCAGCACAACTGAGCTAAACGGCATGTCCGAGCCCTCGGCGAGCAACTCCTCGCGAAGGGACTCGGGGTCAGTGTCTGTCTCCTCGGCTAGGAGTTCCAAGATCAGCTCTTCGACTTCTGCCTGTGTTGGTGCCACACGCAACCCTTCCGTCCGTTGTCTTGTGTTCCGACAAGCACTGTCCTACTATCGCACACTGTCGGAGTATCCGACAAGGTTTGTCGTCGAACAACTCCAGGGAGGGTGCAGTGCAGCTGTCCGACTATCAAAAGGCGGCCGTCCGAACCGACCAGCGGCCCGGCTCGGACCTGGGAGCGGTGGTCATCGGTCTTCTTGGGCTCGCTGGCGAGGCCGGCTCGGTCGCCACGGAGTACAAAAAACTGCGGCGCGATGGTGCCGCCTACCTCACCTTCAAGATCCGAATGCGCGAAGAACTCGGCGACGTCCTCTGGTATGTAGCAGACCTGTGTGAGAAGTTCGACCTGGACCTAGACGATGTAGCCGTCGCTAACCTGGACAAGGTCAAGGACCGGTGGCGCCCCTCAGTGAACATCGAACCCTTCGATCGAGCATTCCCTGAGCACGAGCAGTTGCCACGTCAAGCAAGGATTGAGTTCCAGCTGCGGGAGCTGGGTGACGGGCGCACCGCCAGCGTGATGACCTGGAACGGTGCCACCCTCGGTGATCCGCTCACCGACGCTGCTCGGGTGGAGGACGGCTACCGGTTTCACGATGCATTCCATCTCGCGTATGCCGCGGTACTGGGTTGGTCGCCGGTGATGCGTGCTTTGATGCGCCGCAAGCGCAGGTCAGACCCGGCTACCGACGAAGCCGAGGATGGTGGCCGGGCGGTCGCCATCGAGGAGGGCATCTCGGCCCTGGTGTTCGCCTACGCCTCCGCCCACGACTACCTTGATGGCGTCAAGCATGTCGATCAGCAAATGCTCGATACTGTCCGCTCCCTTGTCGGCGGCCTCGAAGTCAGCGTGCTGCGCTCCGCAGATTGGGAACTAGCGATACTCACGGGATTCGAAGTATGGCGGAATCTCAACCGTGCGAAAGGGGGTGTGGTGGAGCTTGATGCCGACGCTCGTACCCTTCGCTTGGTGTGAGACATCGGTAGGAGCTGCGTCCGTCGGGCAGGTCGTCTCAAGTGACATTCGGCCAGCGCCATCTGCTTCACTTAACGTTGCTCTGGAGGTCGAGACGGTTGCGTGGTCGGCCGGTAGCTGCTCCAGGACGTCGGTGGGGTCTGCCCAGGTTTCGGTTGACTCCTGATCTGTGAGGCCGGCGGCCTTGCTGGAAGGATGAGGATCGTGCCGAAGCCGTTCCCGAAGGAGTTCCGTCGTGACGTGATCGCGGTCGCCCGTCAGGGCGACCAGTCGGTCGCGCAGGTCGCGAGGAGTTTCGGAATCTCGGAGTCCTGCCTGTCACGGTGGCTGAAAATCGCCGACCGCGAGGACGGCGTCAGCGCCGACCGCCCGAGTTCAGCCCCGCACGGAGACCTGGAGGCGGAGAACCGGGAGCTGCGCAGGCGCACGAAGCAGCTGGAGCAGGAGAACGAGATCCTGCGCCGCGCGACCGCCTACTTCGCGCGTGACGTGCTCCCAAAATGATGTACCCGCTGGTCCTCGACCTCGCCGGCGACGGCATCCCCGTCACGGTGACCTGCAGGGTGCTGGGCTTTTCCAAGCAGGCCTTCTACAAGTGGAAGGTCAAACCGGTCAGTGACCGCGACTACGACGACGCTCATCTCATCAACGCCGCGATCGACATCCACCACGATGACCCCGAGTTCGGCTACCGGTTCATCGCCGACGAACTCGCCGCCGCGGGCTGGCGGGCCTCGCGCAACCGCGTCGGCCGGTTGTGTTCCCAGCAGCGGTTGTGGTCAGTGCACGCCGGCAAACGAGGGCGCCACCGACGCCCCGGGCCACCCGTGCACGATGACCTCGTCCGTCGCGAGTTCACTGCCCAGCGGCCCGATCAGCTCTGGCTGACCGACATCACCGAACATCCCACCGGCGAGGGCAAGCTTTACCTCTGCGCGGTCAAAGACGCCTGCTCCAAACGGATCGTCGGCTACTCCATCGATTCGCACATGACCTCCCACCTTGCCCTTGCCGCGCTACGCCACGCCGTGACGCTGCGCGAACCGGCCGGGACCGTGGTGCACTCCGACCGCGACAGCCAGTTCCGCTCACACGTCTACCAGCGCGAGCTGCGCGCGGCCGGCCTGCGCGGATCAATGGGACGAGTCGGAACCTGCGCCGATAACGCCGCGATGGAATCCTTCTTCAGCCTCCTGCAAAAGAACGTGCTCAACCGCCGACGCTGGCCCACCCGGGCTCAACTACGCCTGGCCATCGTCACCTGGATCGAGACCACCTACCACCGCCGACGCCGCCAACACACCCTGGGGCGACTGACTCCGATCGAGTTCGAGACACTGCTCAACGCCGCTGACGCGGCCTGACCCACCCACAAAACCGGAGTCAACCGAACTCTGGGCAGTCCCGTGTGTGGCGTCGCGTCAGCGAGTGCGCCACACCCGGGCAAGGGATCCGAGACCGCGTCCCGTGCAGGCCCCTTAGTGACATTGCAGAACCGTTGCGGTGGGATGCCGCGCGTTTCTGGGGCGCATGAGAGCAGTGTCCTCGGAGTCCTAGTTCGTGTTCGATGGCTGGGGCCGACGGTGCGCCAGCCGCGCCCCGCGCTCGTGCAACTAGGCCGATGCCACATGGGTGCAGGGTGTGCGACCTCAGTTGCAGGGCGGTGATCGACATCGCCTCGCAGGAAGACGAGACGTCCTGGGCTGGTGCGGTCATCGAGACGTTGCGGGCCGCCGGAGTACGGATTGAGGAGCCATTTCAAACCGTCTTCCCGACACCGGCGAGCTCGTTAGCGTGCTGGCCACCATGCCTGTGGCGACAGGTGCCAGTACCACGTCACGAAGCCGCTGTCCATCGTCGTCGACGCGTCCGGGCACGCGGAAAGCCCTCTCGTTCACCGAGGGCGAAAGCTCACTCCGAGCCGGGCAGCCAGGACAGGCCGGGCACGCCCCACTTGTTGCGCTTGAGCATGCGCTTCGCGTCGCGCGCGTGGCGGCCGACCAGGCGGTCCAGGTAGATGTAGCCGTCCAGGTGGTCGGTCTCGTGCTGCAGGCAGCGCGCGAAGTACCCGGTGCCCTCGACCTCGATCGGGTTGCCGTCGAGGTCGAAGCCGGTGACCTTGGCCCAGCTCGCCCGCCCGGTCGGGTACGACTCGCCGGGCGCGGACAGGCAGCCCTCCCAGTCGTCGTCCGGGTCGGGCATGGTCTCCGGGATCTCGGAGGTCTCCAGCTTCGGGTTGACCACCAGGCCCTTGTGCCGCACACCCTGGTCGTCGGGGCAGTCGTAGACGAAGACACGCAGGTCGACGCCGATCTGGTTGGCCGCCAGCCCCACCCCTTCGGCGGCGTACATGGTCTCGAACATGTCGTCGGTGAGGGTGCGCAGCTCGTCGTCGAACTTCTCCACCTCGCGGGTGGGGTTGTGCAGCACCGGGTCGCCGGCGATCCGGATCGGGTGGATGGTCACAATCCGCGATCGTACCCAGCGGACGAGCCGTGACGCGCCGGGCCGTGATCCCACAACCGGACCCTCGACCCGTGGTTGAATGGCGCCCGCGGGATCACAACCGTGTGGTTTGCGACTTGAGGAGTCAGATGGACGCCGCGGAGTCGATGGCCGGAGGCGACCGGCCGTCGCCCGAGCCCACCGGCGACGAGGGCGGGCTCACGCCCCGTGAGCTCAAGGTGCTGGCGTTCGAACGCCAGTGGTGGCGCTACGCGGGGGCCAAGGAACAGGCCGTCCGCGAAGAGTTCGGCCTCTCGCCCACCCGGTACTACCAGCTGCTCAACCAGCTCCTCGACAAAGAGGAAGCGATGCGCGCCGACCCGATGCTGGTGAAGCGGCTGCGCAAGATGCGCTCCGCGCGGCAGCGCAAACGGGTCGCCCGGCGACTGGGGATCGAAGCGCTATGAACTTTCTGCAGGGTCTGTCCCGCCCGCTGCGCCTGGCCGGTGTGGTGCTGATCGGGGTCGCTCTCGTGGCGGTCGTGATCGGCGGCATCACCGCGCTGAACGGCGACGGGGACAACGGCCAGACCGCGGCGCCGAGCCCGACGGCCACGGACGGGACGACAGCGCCCACCGAGACCACGGGCGCGACCCCCATGGAGCCGACACCGCCGAGCCCGGTCCCGCCGACCTCCGAAACGCCGCCGCCGGGGCAGCCGACGGACACCGCGACGCCGGGCGGGCCCGGTGGCACGGCGACCCAGCCGGGCGGCACGACGGGCGCCCCTGGCGCGGGCGACGGCGGAGCGGCCGCCGACCAGACCGCCGCCAAGTGGGTGCCGGTGCGGGTCTACAACAACAGCACGATCCACGGCCTGGCCGCCCGCGCCGCCAACGAGCTGCGCGCGAACGGCTGGAACGTCGTCGAGGTCGGCAACTACCCGCAGGGCATCATCCCGACGACGACGGTGTACTACACGCCGGGCACGGACGAGGAGACCGCGGCGCGCTCGCTGGCCACCGCGTTCGGCATGAAGGTCGAGCCGCGGTTCGACGGCATCCAGGACGCGAGCCCGGGTGTCATCGTGATCGTCACCAACGACTACAAGGGCTCGCAGGTCAAGGGTTCCTGAACCCGGGTTTCCGGAAAGGGCGGCCGGCGCTACCGGCCGCCCTTTCCGCGTGTCAGGCCCGGTTCTTCGCGTAGGCCTCCAGCGCGGCCAGCTGCGCCGGGTCCAGGGAGGGCCGCACCGCCTTGCGTGCCGTCTCCAGGTGCGCCGCCGTCACCTCGGCGGCCTCCAGCGACTCGCGCATCGCGGTGAGCGCGGCCTCCCGGATCAGCGCCGCGCAGTCCGCCGCCGAGTAGCCGTCCAGGCTCGCCGCCACCTCGTCCAGGTCCACATCGGACGCCAGCGGGGTGTGCCGGGCGGTGGCACGGAGGATGTCGGCCCGCGCCTGCGCGTCCGGCGGCGGCACGTACACCAGCCGTTCCAGCCGCCCGGGCCGCAGCAGGGCCGGGTCGACCAGCTCGGGCCGGTTGGTCGCGCCGAGCACGACCACGTCCCGCATCGGCTCGACCCCGTCCAGCTCGGTGAGCAGCGCGGCGACCACCCGGTCGGACACCCCGGAGTCACCGGACTGGCCGCGGCGCGGCGCGAGCGCGTCGATCTCGTCCAGGAACACCAGCGACGGCGAGGCGTCGGCGGCCTTGCGGAACAGCTCCCGCACCGCCCGCTCCGACTCGCCGACCCACTTGTCCAGCAGCTCGGCGCCCTTGACCGCGAACACGTTGAGCGCGCCGGTGCCGGCCAGCGCCCGCACCAGGAACGTCTTGCCGCCACCGGGCGGCCCGTACAGCAGCACCCCGCGCGGCGGCGCGATCCCCAGCCGCGCGAACGAGTCCGGGTACCGCAGCGGCCACAGGACCGCCTCCGTCAGCGACTGCTTGACGTCGGTCATGTCGCCGACGTCCTCCAGCGTCAGCCCGCCGGTCGCCAGGCTGTCCGACGTGGACATCGAGATCGGGCGCACCGACTGCAGGGCGTCCAGCAGATCCTGCTGCGAGATGCGCGGCTCCTCGACTTCCCGCTGCCGCAGCGCGGCCCGCACCGCGGCGTCGCGGCGCAGCGCCAGCAGGTCCGCGGCCACGAAACCCGGTGTCCGGTCGGCGATGCCGCCGAGGTCCACAGTGGATTCCAGCGGCACGTCGCGCAGCAGCACGCGCAGCAGCTCGGTGCGGATCCGGGCGTCCGGCTGCGGGATGGCGAGTTCGCGGTCGAGGAGGTCGGCCGCGCGCAACCGCGGGTCGCAGGCCTCCGGGCGGGCGGTGGTGGCGACCACCGCGAGGTCCGGGCGTGTCAGCGCGCCACGCAGCTCGTCCAGCACCACGGTCGCGACGGGCGGCGGCTGCGTCGCCGGCAGCAGCGTGTCGATGTCGGTGATCAGCAGCACCGCCGGACCGCCCGCGGCGGCCTGGTCGATCGCCTCGCGCAGCCGGGTGGCGATCGCGTTCGGCTCCAGCACGGCGATCGACGGCGCGGCCAGCGTGACCAGGCGCAGGTCCTCGGCCGCGGCGACCGACCGGACGAGCGTCGTCTTGCCCACGCCCTCCGCGCCGGACAGCAGCACCCCCAGCCGGGCCGAGGTGCCCAGCCTGGCCAGCAGGTCGGGGCGGCGGAACGTCAGGTCGACCCACTCGGCCAGCGTGCGGGCCTGGTCCTGCGCGCCGCACAGGTCGCTGACCGGCGGGGCGGGCTCCTCCGGCTCGGCGATCACCTCGGGTTCCACGCGCGGGGCCACCGTCGCCGGTGCGCTCGACCGTGCGCTCGACTGGACGCTCGACTCGGCGCTCGACTGGGCGCCGTCCCGCCAGCTGACCACGGTGGACGGGCAGATCACGACCGGTCCGCCGGGCTCGGTCGCCGTGACCGTGAGCAGTTCGGTGGTCCAGCCGGCGCCGATCGCGCGGGACAGCTGGCCGCGCACGGTCGTCACGTCCGAGCCCGGAGCCGGGGCGAGGTCCTGCGGGAGGAGCGACACCGCGTCGCCGACCGTGAGGACCTTCCCGGTGAGCGCGAGCCGGAGCGTGTTCGGCGACACCGACGCGCTGGCCAGCCGCGACCCGGCGACGGTGACCGAGCGGGCCTGCGTGACGTCCGCGGGCGCGACCACGACCTCCGAGCCCTCGGTGACGCCGAGGTTGGACAGGGTGACGTCGTCGGCGAAGACGAACCCGGGCGTCCCGGACGCGTCGCCGGGCGCGGCGAGCGCGGCGCTCACCCGGGCCCCGGTGAGGTGCACGGCGTCCCAGGCGCGCAGGCCGAGCGCGTCGAGGACCTCCGGATGCAGGCGGACGATGCCGCGCCGGGTGTCGAGTGCGGACGGCGTGTGCCGGATGGTCAACGTGATCTGGGGCGCGCTCACGCCCTCACTCTAGGGCGAGCGCGGCCGGAAGGGTGTCGAACGCGCGGTTGACGAGGACCGGCAGCAGGTCCCGCTCGCCGGACGGGCTCCACTCAGCGAGCGCGCAGTTCCACGTCCCGACCACGACCTCGACCAGCAGCCGCAACTCGAGATCGGGGCCGCCGCCGAGGACGCGGACGATCTCGGACTTGACCTCCGCGCAGTACCGCAGCGAGTGCGCGTGCAGCGCGGCGCAACCCTCGGTCAGCCGGACCGTCGGCAGGAACTGCCGGTACCAGTGGTCGTCCAGCCTGGCGAGGGTCGTCAGCAGGGCGTCCTTCAGTACGCCGAGCAGCGGCCCGGACGGCGGCCGCTCCGCGAGCACACCGAGGTAGGTCTCCCACAGCTGCTTGATCGCGGTGAGCGCGACGTCCTCTTTGGACGAAAAGTTGCGGAAGAACGTCCGCTTGGAGACCTCGACCGCGTCGACCAGCTCGTCGAGCGTGGTCGCGTCGAAGCCGCGCTCGGTGAACATGGCGACGGCGGTCTCGGCCAGCGCCTGGCGCGTGCGCAGCTTCTTGCGTTCCCGCAGCGGGAGCGACTGCTCGGTCGTGGTCATCGCGATCAGTCTAGTTGATGCGCCTTGATGGCAAGTGCCACTCAGTGGCACTATGGGCACGAGATCGCTTTCGGAGGAGAGAACATGCGTGCGCTCGTCGTCGACCGATCCGCGGAATCCCGGCTGGTGCTGGCCGAAGCCCCCGATCCGGTGCCCGCGCCGGACGAGGCCCTGGTGCGGGTCGAGGCCGTCTCGCTCAACTACGGCGAGGCCTTCATGGTGGACACCGGTCAGCTGCCCGAAGGGAGCGTGCCGGGCTGGGACGCGACGGGCGTGGTGGTGCGGGCCGCCGCCGATGGCTCGGGACCGGCCGCCGGAACGCGTGTGATCACGCTCGGCATGACCGGCGCCTGGGCCGAACTGCGGGCCGTGCGGACCACCGCGATCGGCACCGTGCCGGAGGGGGCGGACGGCGGCGCGATCAGCACGATCCCGGTGGCCGGGCTGACCGCGCTGCACGTGCTGCGGCGGTTCGGGCAGACCCTGGGCAAGCGGATCATGATCACCGGGGCGTCCGGCGGCGTCGGCCGCTTCGCGGTGCAGCTCGCGGCTCGGGCGGGCGCCGAGGTCGTCGCGGTCAGCGCGGATCCGGCTCAGGTGAGCGTGCTCGAAGCGCTCGGGGCGCACGAGGTGATCAAGCACCCGGCCGAGGTGAGCCGGCCCGTCCACGGCGTGCTCGACAACGTGGAGGGCGAGCAGATGGTGGCCGCGTTCACGGCGTTGCGCGCCGGCGGCCGGCTGGTCAGCGTCGGGCATTCGGCGGGGGAGGACGTCGTGTTCCCGGTCGGCGCGTTCGTGCCCACCGACGGCCGCCACGACCGGTCGATCAGCACGTTCTTCCTGCTCGCCGACCCGCGGACCGACTTCACCGAGGACCTCACCTGGCTCGCCGCCGAGGTGGCCGGGGGCCGCCTCGACGCCGGGATCACCTGGCGCGGCGACTGGTCCCGGCATGCCGAGGCGACCGCGGCGCTGCTCGGTCGCCGGCTGCGCGGCAAGGCCGTCCTGGAGGTCAGCTGACGCGGGTGCCCCACCGGTCGAGGTAGGTGATCTCCTCGACCGGTGGTCGCGCGGCGGGCTGGAAGTCCTTCTGCGTCGTGTAGGCGACCGGCAGCAACGCGACCTGGGTGAAGCCCTCGGAGATGCCGAGGAGGCGCGCGACCTCCTCCTCGTGGCCGAACAGGTGGTAGCCGGTGATCGTGCTGCCGAGGCCGCGGGCGCGCAGCGCCAGCTGGAAGCTCCGGGTTCTACGGGTCGATCGACCCGTAGAACCCGGTCAGCTCCGTCCGGCCGCCCGGCCAAGGCAGGCGAACGCGAGCGCCGGGACGCGGTGGATGTTGTCCAGCAGGAACTTCGCCGACGCGAGCGAGCGCGGCGCGACCAGGTGGCCGTACTGGCGCTGGGCCGCTTCACCCACCTCGCGGACCGGCCCGGCGACGCGGGCCTTCAGCTCCGGGTCCCGGACGACGAGCCAGCGGATCGCGTCCAGCTGGTTGCCCGCGATCGGCGCCTGCATCACGACGCGCAGGCCTTCGGTGATCACCTCCTGCTCCACCGGCCGGTCCAGGTCCAGCTTCCGCCGCACCGAGCGGGTGGTGGTCAGCAGCTCGTCCGCGTCCATCTGCGCACAAGCAGGACCTGATGGACGGCATCGCGGCGCGGGTCTGCCGTGGGACGAGCGGCTGCGCGCGCTCGGCCTGAACGCGTTCGAGACGCTCAACCGCCACCCGGCCGTCGAGTGGTTCCGCCGCACCGTGACGCCGCAGCGGCACCCGAACCTGCACCGCGTGATGCCCGCCCTGGCCGGCATCGACGGCGTGCAGGACTTCCGCTACCAGCTCGACCTGTTCGTCCGGGGCCTGCGCTAGCGGTTGCGCTGGCGCAGGCCGATGCGGCGCCAGCTGCGGCGGCGGGAGCGGTCCTGGCTCTCGGCGGCCGGGTACGTGCGCACCCCGCGCACCACGTGGTCCGGCGTCCGGCGGACGCCGAGCCGCTGGTTGCCCGCCACGCGGATCCGCGGCCGCCGCAGGCGCAGGCGGCTCGTGCTGCGCCGGATCGCCCGGCGCTCGCGCAGCGGCACGCCCCACGCCTCGGGGTGGTTGGCCAGCCACTGGTAGCGCCGCACCGCGTACGGGATGTGCGCCAGGTACAGCAGCAGCGCGACGGCCAGCGCGATCAGCGGGTACTGGATGATCGCCGCCGCCGCGAGACCGACCCCGACCAGCAGCGGCGCGGCGGCCTTCGCGGGCACCTTGACCGACTTCAGCGACAGCGTCGGCAGCCTGCTGATCAGCAGCAGCGCGATCGCCACCGTCCACACGTAGACGACCGGCGCCGACGACCACCAGCCCTCGCCGAACTCCAGCGTCAGGATCACCGGCATCAGCGCGCACAGGCCACCCGCGGGCGCGGGCACGCCGACGAAGAACTCCTTCGCGTACGGCGGTTTCTCCACGTCCAGGAGCGTGTTGAAACGGGCCAGCCGCAGCACGATGCACACGGCGAAGGTCAGCGACACGATCCAGCCGATGCCGGAGGTGTCACCGAACCAGATGTAGAGCACGAGCGCCGGGGAGACACCGAAGGAGATCGCGTCGGACAGCGAGTCCAGCTCGGCGCCCATCTTCGACGTCGCGTCGAGCAGCCGGGCGATGCGGCCGTCCAGGCTGTCCAGGACGGCCGCGACGCCGATCGCGCCGATCGCCAGCACGAACTGCCGGTTGAGCGCGAACTGCGCGGCGGACAGGCCCGCGCACAGCGCGAGGACCGTGATCGCGTTGGGCAGCAGCCGCACCGACGGAGTCATCACCCGGACCATGATCAGGCTCCTCGCTCCGGCAGCGCAGCCAGGGGCGTCTCGCCGCCGATCGTCCGCTGGCCCTTGCGCACCAGCACCTCGCTGCCCGGCGGCAGGTAGATGTCCACCCGCGAGCCGAACCGGATCAGGCCGTAGGTGTCCCCGGCCTGGACCTTCTCGCCGTCGGCGACCTGGCACAGAATGCGGCGCGCGACCAGCCCGGCGATCTGCACGACCACCAGCTCGTGCCCGGCCTCGGTGCGCAACAGCACCGAGTTGCGCTCGTTGTCGTCGCTGGCCTTGTCCAGGTCGGCGGAGAGGAACTTGCCCGGGCGGTAGGCGACGCGCTCGACCACCCCGGTGGCCGGCACGCGCTGCACGTGCACGTCGAAGACCGAGAGGAAGACGCTGACCCGCATCCGCGGTTCGGCGGGCAGGCCCAGCTCCGCGGGCGGGGTGGCCTCCTCGATCAGCGAGACGATGCCGTCCGCCGCGGCGAGGACGAGGTCGTCCCGCTCCGGCGGCACGCGCTTCGGCTCGCGGAAGAACGCGGCGGTCGCCAGGGTCGCCAGCGCGCCGACGGCGCCCAGCGGCTTCCAGGCCCGCCGCAGCAGCAGCGTGGCCGCGACCCCGCCGGCGACGAACGGCCGCCCGGCGGGGTGCATGGGTGGCAAGGTCTCGCGCGCGAGGTTCAGGGCATGGGTGATCGGATTGCTCGCCTTGTCCGGCGCAGTGCTGCTCATCGAAGCGGTGTCCCGATTGGTTCGTGTCCAAGGTGTGACCGGTCCGTGACGCCAAGCCAGGCGTGCCGATTCGCCGATCCGGGTATCCACGCTACCGCCAGGTCTGCGTGGCCCGTTCCGCGTCCCGCCGAACGGGCCCCCGAGCGGGGCGGGCGTTGCTGACAATTCGTGGCGACGGCCGATGCAGACCGTAGTAACAGCAGAGAGGAACCGTCATGTCGGCCCCGGAGCGCATCCGTGAAGAGCGCCTTTCCGAGCTGTTCCAGGCATGGCGTGCGGACATCGACAGTGTTCCGCTACCCCGGCTGGTGTCCACCGAAACCGCGGTCGCGCTGGTGCGCTGCGCGCGAGCCCTCGATTCGTCGCGCCGGGCCGCTGAACCCCCCGACGGCCCAGCGGCCCGGCGTGACGGGCTGGTGCCGTAGGGGGTGAATCTTAGCCTCCGCAAGCGAATCAGTAACCAGTCGTAGGTCAACTGTTACAAGAAGTCACACTGAGGTACCAGTCGGCAGGAGCAGCACGTCCACCTCGCTGCCCTCCGGCGCGTCGACCACGTCCTCCGGCAGCTCGATCAGGCAGTTGGCCTGCGCGAACGCGGCGAGCAGGTGCGAGCCGGGGCCGCCGCGCGGGCCGACCTCGCCGGTCACCTCGCCGTCGTGGTGCGAGTAGAACCCGCGGCGGAACTGCCGCCGCCCGGCGGGCGAGCGCAGGGACTCGGTGAGCCGCGCCCGCACCCGCAGCCGGTCCACCTGACGGTGGCCGAGCGCGGTCAGGATCGCGGGCCGGAGGAACACCTCGAACGACACCAGCACGCTCACCGGGTTGCCGGGCAGGGTCACCACGGGCACCCCGTGCCACCGGCCGTTGCCCTGCGGGCCGCCCGGCTGCATGGCCACCTTGACGAACTCGACGCCGGCGCCGGTCAGCGAGTCCTTCACCACCTCGTAGGCGCCCGCGCTGACCCCGCCGGAAGTCGCCACCAGGTCGGTGTCCGCCAGCCGCGGCTCGATGGCCGACCGGAACTCCTCGACGTCGTCGACCACGCTGCGCACCACCTCGACCCGGCAGCCCAGCGCGCGGATCGCGGCGGCCAGCATGATGCTGTTCGACTCGTAGATCTGCCCGTGCCGCAGCTCCTGGGGCGGGGTCACCAGCTCCGAGCCGGTCGACACCACGAGCACCCGCAGCGGCGCGTGCACGGTCAGCCGGTCCAGGCCGACCGCGGCGGCCAGCCCGAGCTGCGCCGGCCCGAGGACGGTGCCGGCGTGCAGCGCGACCGTGCCCGCGGTGACGTCCTCGCCGGTGCGGCGCAGGTGCGTGCCGACCGCGGCCGGTTCCCGGATGGACACCTTCTCGGTGCCGCCGTCGGTGTCCTCGACCTTCACCACGGCGTCCGCGCCCGGCGGCATCGGCGCGCCGGTCATGATGCGGTGCGCGGTGCCCGGCAGCAGCGGCGGCACGTCGGTGCGCCCGGCCGGGATGTCCTCGGCGACCGGCAGTTCGACCGGGGTCGCGGCGGTGGCGGAGGCGACGTCGACCGCGCGCACCGCGTAGCCGTCCATGGCCGAGTTGTCGAACGGCGGCAGCGAGACGCCCGCGGGGACGTCCTCGGCCAGCACCAGCCCGGGGCACTCGGCCAGCGGGAGCGCGGTCGCCGCGGCGGTGCCGAGCAGCTCGGTGACGGCGGCGCGGTAGGTGTCGACGGAAATCACGCGGACCATCCTGCCTCGCCGGGGTGGCCGTGCAACACTTCCCCCGCTCGTTGATCTGGAGGGGGAGGCATGCAGGTCCGCACCCGGCACACGCCCGCGTTCGGCGTCGCCCGAGTGATCCTGGGTCCCGGCGAGGCCGTGCAGGCGCGGGGCGAGTCGATGTTCGCGAGCAGCTTCGGCCTCACCGAGGTGGCCGGCGGGCGCAAGGCGCCGTCGGTGTTCACCGCGCCCAAGGAAGGCGGCTGGCTCGACCTCGCGCCGGCCGGCGCCGGCGATGTCTACCCACTGGAGTTCGACGGCCGCACCGGCTGGTGCGTTGCGCGGCACGCCGTGCTCGCGCGCCCGGCATCGGTGCGGACCGACTCCTGGCCGGGCCTGCAGGCGATGTTCGGCGCCGAGCACGGGTTCCTGGAGCACTACAGCGGAACGGGCCCGCTCGTGCTCGCGTGCGCCGGGCCGGTGGACCAGTTCCAGCTCGCGGCGGGCGAGCTGATCTCGGTGCGGCCGGGGCACCTGCTGGCCTACCCGGACAGCGTCCAGTGCCGCCTGCGGGCGTTGGACCCTTCGGGCCAACAGTCGATCCGGACGGGCGAAGGACTCATGATCGACTTCGCGGGGCCGGGCACGCTTTTGGTGCAAGCGCGTAAATCTCGCTGAATCTTATTGATCCTTCGCGTTTCTCCGGTACCGTGACTTCCACTTCGGGAGCCGGGCGGGCACGGCTCCCGGTGGTTTTCGCAAGGAGGAAACCGTGGCTGTTGGCACGGTCAAGTGGTTCAATTCCGAAAAAGGCTACGGGTTCATCGCGTCCCCCGAGGGACCTGATGTGTTCGTGCATTACTCGGCCATCCAGTCGGACGGATTCCGCACTCTGGACGAGGGCGATCAAGTCGAGTTCCAGATCGAGGCGGGCCGGGACGGCCGGACACAGGCAGCGGACGTCCGCAAGGTGTCCTAGGGGCCGGCCGCTTCCCCGCCACCACCCTCAACGGAGACGCTTCGCGTCGCTGTGGAAGCCGGCAGTAGGCTGCCCCGTGTGACAGGCGATGTGTCGGGGGACCTCACCGGTCGCCGGCTGGGCAACTACCGCATAGACGGAGTGCTCGGCAAGGGTGGCATGAGCGTCATGTACAAGGCCACCGACGTGCGGCTCGGCCGCAAGGTGGCCTTGAAGGTGATCGGCGAGCACCTCGGTGCCGACGCCGAGTTCCGCGAACGGTTCGTGGACGAGGCGCGCAACACCTCCGCCGTGGACCACGCGAACGTCGTGCCGTTGTACGACTTCGGTGAGCTCGACGGGATGCTCTACATCGCCATGCGCCTCGTCGACGGGGCCGATCTGGCGAGTCTCATCGCGGACGGACCGATCTCCCCCGACCGCACGCTGCGGTTGCTGGACCAGGTCGCGGACGCGCTGGACTGCCTGCACGAGCGCGGCCTGGTCCACCTCGACGTCAAACCGGCCAACGTGCTGGTCACCAGCCGGGAGTCGGCGCGCGAGCACGTCTACGTCGCCGACTTCGGGCTGACCCGGCGCGGCGCGACCGGTCACCGCACCCGTGGCGGCGACTTCCTCGGGTCGCCGACCTACGCCGCGCCGGAACACCTGCGCGGGGAGCCGCTGGACGGGCGCACCGACCAGTACGCGCTGGCGTGCGTGCTGCACGCGTGCCTCACCGGGCAGCCCCCGTTCAGCGGCGACGTGCCGACGGTCATCAAGGGGCACCTGGCCGTGGAACCGCCCGCGGTGTCGGGCGTGGTGGGGCTGCCCGCCGCGGTCGACGAGGTCGTGCGCAAGGGCATGGCCAAGGCCCCGGCGGACCGCTACGACAACTGCGTCGAGCTGATCACCGCGGCGCGCAAGGCCCTCGGCCCGGCCGCCGCCTCGACGACACCGCCGGGCCCGCCCCAGGCTGCGACACGGGAGGCCGGCATGCAGCCGTACCCGCCGGGACAGCCGGGCGGCCACCCCGGCCCGCACGGCGCCGGCCAACCGGGCGCTGGTGGTCCGGGCGCCGGGCAAGGGGGTGTCGGTGGCCCAGGTACCGGGCAGCCGGGCGCTGGTGGTCCGGGCGCCGGTGCCTCTGGCGTCGGCGGCCCTGGCGTCGGCCAGGCAGGCGGGCAGCCGGGGGCCGGTCAAACAGGGCAGCCCGGTCCGGGCGGCCAGCCAGGCGCCGGCGGCCCTGGCGGCGGCCAGGCAGGCGGGCAATCGAGCGCCGGCGTGCCGGGTCAGCCCGGCCCTGGCGGCCAGCAGGGCGCAGTCCCCAGCGGTGGCCACCCCGGCCCAGGACACCAGCCCGGTCCCGGCGGCCCGCAGGGCCACGGCGACCAGCCGGGCCGCCCCGGCGCCGCTCAACCGGGCCACCCCGGCCAGCCGGGTCCCTACGGCCCGCCGGGCCACCAGCCGCCCGGGAACCCGTACGGCCACCCCGGCATGCAAAGCCACCCCGGCATGCCCGCGCCGCAGTTCCACCCGAACGCCCCGCAGGGCCAGCCGTGGAACCCGGGCTGGCCGCCCCAGCAGCAGCCCTACGGCTACGGCCAGCAGCCGCCGAAGAAGGGTGGCGGCCTCAAGTGGCTGTGGGCGGGCCTGGCCGGGCTCGTCGTCGTCGCGGCGGTCGTCGTGACCCTCGTTCTGGTGAATCGCGGCGGCGGCTCCGCGCCCGCGCCGACCACCGCGCCCAACATCCCCGTCGGTCCCACCGGCGGCGCGACCGGCCCGTCCACCGGTGGCGGCCCGCCCCCCGCGACGATCTCCATCAAACCGAGCCCCTGACGTGCGGTTCTTGCACTCGCCCCCGGAGAGTGCTAAACAGGCGTTGGCACTCGGCGGTGTCGAGTGCCAACGCACCAATGGTCGGGACGGTGAGGCCGGCTCGGAGCACCGAGCAGGTCGTCCGTCGCGGGCACCGAGCCTGGCCGAGCTAAGTGTCCTGCTGCCAGTCCTGAAGCAGGTCATGGCAGCGACCACTACCGGAGGACAACACCCCAATGGCCAAACTGATCGCGTTCGACGAGGACGCCCGCCGCGGGCTTGAGCGCGGACTCAACACCCTGGCCGACGCCGTCAAGGTGACGCTTGGCCCCCGTGGCCGCAACGTCGTGCTCGAAAAGAAGTGGGGCGCGCCGACGATCACCAACGACGGTGTCTCCATCGCCAAGGAGATCGAGCTCGAGGACCCGTGGGAGAAGATCGGGGCCGAGCTCGTCAAGGAAGTCGCCAAGAAGACCGACGACGTAGCCGGTGACGGCACCACCACCGCCACCGTGCTGGCCCAGGCGCTCGTGCGCGAAGGTCTGCGCAACGTGGCCGCCGGTGCCGACCCGATCGCCCTCAAGCGTGGCATCGAGCAGGCGGTCGAGGCCGTCGTCGAGCAGCTGCACAAGGCCGCCAAGGAGGTCGAGACCAAGGAGCAGATCGCTGCCACCGCCTCGATCTCGGCTGCGGACCGCACCATCGGCGAGCTGATCGCCGAGGCGCTGGACAAGGTCGGCAAGGAAGGCGTCGTCACCGTCGAGGAGTCGAACACCTTCGGCCTCGAGCTCGAGCTCACCGAGGGTATGCGCTTCGACAAGGGCTACATCTCGGGCTACTTCGTCACCGACGCCGAGCGCCAGGAAGCCGTACTGGAGGACCCGTACATCCTCCTGTTCGGCTCGAAGGTCTCGAACGTCAAGGACCTGCTGCCGGTCCTGGAGAAGGTCATGCAGTCGGGCAAGCCGCTGCTGATCATCGCCGAGGACGTCGAGGGCGAGGCCCTGGCGACCCTGGTCGTCAACAAGATCCGCGGCACCTTCAAGTCCGTCGCCGTCAAGGCTCCGGGCTTCGGTGACCGCCGCAAGGCCATCCTGCAGGACATCGCGATCCTGACCGGTGGCCAGGTCATCTCCGAGGACGTGGGCCTCAAGCTGGAGAACGCGGACCTGAACCTGCTGGGCAAGGCCCGCAAGGCCGTCATCACCAAGGACGAGACGACCATCGTCGAGGGTGCCGGCGACGCGGACCAGATCCAGGGCCGCGTGAACCAGATCCGCGCCGAGATCGAGAAGTCGGACTCCGACTACGACCGCGAGAAGCTGCAGGAGCGGCTGGCCAAGCTGGCCGGCGGCGTGGCCGTCATCAAGGCCGGTGCCGCCACCGAGGTCGAGCTCAAGGAGCGCAAGCACCGCATCGAGGACGCCGTTCGCAACGCGAAGGCCGCCGTCGAGGAGGGCATCGTCGCCGGTGGTGGCGTGGCCCTGCTGCAGGCGTCCAAGGCTGCCTTCGAGGGCCTGCGCCTCTCGGGTGACGAGGCGACCGGTGCGAACATCGTCAAGGTCGCCGTCGAGGCTCCGCTCAAGCAGATCGCGGTCAACAGCGGTCTCGAGGGCGGCGTCGTGGCGGAGAAGGTCAAGGGTCTGCCGGAGGGCCACGGCCTGAACGCGTCGACCGGCGACTACGAGGACCTGGTCGCGGCCGGCGTCATCGACCCCGCCAAGGTGACCCGTTCGGCGCTGCAGAACGCGGCTTCGATCGCGGGCCTGTTCCTGACCACCGAGGCCGTCGTCGCCGACAAGCCGGAGAAGGCTGCTGCCGCTCCGGGTGGCGACCCGACCGGTGGCATGGGCGGCATGGACTTCTGATCCACTAGTCCGGCGAAAGCCCGGGTGCGCACAGCGCATCCGGGCTTTTTGCTGCGCTACTCCTGCGGCATGAGCATCCAGCAGATCGCGTAGAGCAGGATGGGCGCACCGAACCCGAGCAGGGTCGCGGCGACGAGGACGATGCGGATGATCGCCGCGTCGACGCCGAGCAGGTCGGCCCAGCCGCCCGCCACGCCGGCGATCATCTTGTCGGTCGAGCTGCGGCGGAGCTTCTTCGTGGTCACTGTGTTCGTCATGTCCCCATCGTCGGCCGCGGCGGGTGGTCAGCACATCGGGGACGAACCCGGAGCGCACCCGGAAACCTCTGGGCCAGGGTGCTCCGGGACGGTTAAGGTCGATCACATGGCGGGATCTTTGCTCGGCACCGAGGTCCGGCGGGTCGAGGACCCGGATCTGGTGCGTGGCCGTGGAACCTTCGTCGACAACCTGAAGTTCGAGGGCGTCTGCCATGTCGCGTTCGTCCGGTCGCCGTTCGCGCACGCGCTGGTCAACGGCATCGACATCGCGGAGGCGGCCGCCGTGCCGGGGGTGATCGCGGTGCTCACCGCCGCGGACCTCGACCTGGCCGAGCTGCCGGTGTTCCTGGACCTCAACCCGCGGGCGAAGCGGTACGCGCTGGCCACCGACCGGGTGCGCTTCGCCGGGGAGCCGGTGGCCGCCGTGGTCGCGGAAAGCGCGGCCGCCGCGGTGGACGCGCTCGAACTGGTCGATGTGGACTACGAACCGCTGCCCGCCGTCGTGGGCCCGGAGCAGGCGCTGGACGACGGCGCGCCGTTGCAGTTCCCGGAAATCGGCTCGAACATCGCGGCCGGCGAGCGGGACGCCGTGGGCGGCGAGGTGCTCGACGGCGCCGACGTCGTGGTGCGAGCGCGGATCGAGAACCAGCGGCTGGCGGTGGCGCCGATGGAGGGCAACGCGATCGTCGCGCTGCCCGGCGACGGCGAGTTCGACCTGACGGTCTACGTGTCGACCCAGATGCCACACGGCTTCCGGGCCGCGGCGGCGAAGCTGTTCGGCTACGACGGCGACCGGATCCGCGTGGTGGCGCCGCACGTGGGTGGCGCGTTCGGCGGGAAGGTCGGGGTCACGGCCGAGCACGCGGTGGTGATCGAGGCGGCGCGGCGCTTCGGGCGACCGGCGAAGTGGACGGAGACGCGGTCGGAGAACCTGCAGGCCTCGCCGCAGGGCCGGGGGCAGGTGCAGTACGGCGAGCTGGGGCTGCGGCGCGACGGGACGATCGTCGGCCTGCGCTGCCGGGTGGTCGGCGACGCGGGCGCGTACGCCGGGTTCGGCGGCGGGCTGGCGCTCGGTCCGACCAGGACGATGGCGCAGGGCGTGTACCGGATCCCGAAGATCAGCTACGCGGCGATAGCGGCGCTGACGAACACCGCGCCGGTCGGCGCGTTCCGCGGTGCGGGCCGTCCGGAGGCGACGGCGATGCTGGAGCGGCTGATGGACCTGGCCGCGGCGGAGCTCGGCATGGACCCGGCGGAGATCCGGCGGCGCAACTTCCTGCGCCCGGAGGAGTTCCCCTACACGACGTTCAGCGGCGCGAGCTACGACAGCGGCGACTACGACCTGCCGCTGCGGAAGGCGTTGGAGGTCGCGGGTTACGACGAGCTGCGGGCCGAGCAGCGGCGGCGCATCGAGGCCGGCGAGTCGCGGCTGCTCGGGATCGGCGTGAGCGCGTACGTCGAGATCACCGGCGGCGGCAGCGGCGAGTTCGCGTCGGTGGAGGTCCGGGCGGACGGGACGGCGGCGATCAAGGTCGGCACGTCCGGGCACGGTCAGGGCCACGCGACATCGTTCGCGATGCTGGTGGCCGACGCGCTGGGGATCCCGCTGGAGTCGGTCGAGTTCGTGCAGTCGGACACGGCCGCGGTGCCGCGTGGCGCCGGCACGGGTGGTTCGCGGTCGCTGCAGGTGGGCGGCAGCGCGGTGCGGCAGGCGGCGGACCTGGTGCTGGAGCGCGCTCGCGAGCTGGCCGCGTCGCGGCTGGAGGCGGGCGTGGACGACATCGTGCTGACCGACGGGCGGCTCGGCGTGGCGGGCGTCCCGCAGGCGACGATCGGCTGGGCGGAGCTGGCGGAGGCCGCCGCGGCGGAGGGGCGTCCGCTGCTGGAGACGACGGACTTCAAGCCGGGCGGGGCGACGTTCCCGTTCGGGGCGCACGTGTCGGTGGTCGAGGTGGACGTCGAGACGGGCTTCGTGAAACCGTTGCGGCACATCGCCGTGGACGACTGCGGGCGCGTGCTGAACCCGATGATCGTGCGCGGGCAGCAGCACGGCGGCGTGGTGCAGGGGATCGCGCAGGCGTTGTGGGAGCAGGTCTCCTACGACGAGGACGGCAACCCGGTGACCGCCACCTTCGCCGACTACCACCTCCCGACGGCCGCCGACGTGCCGGCGCTGGAGGTCAGCAACACCGAGACGCTGACCGAGCGGAACCCGTTGGGCGCCAAGGGAATCGGCGAGTCGGCGACGGTCGGTTCAACGCCGGCGGTCCAGAACGCGGTGATCGACGCGCTGGCTCATCTGGGCGTGCGGCACATCGACATGCCGCTGACGCCGCAGCGCGTGTGGCGCGCTGTGCGTTCCGGGGAGTCCGTGGTTTGGCGGGAGCCGCCTGCGGCGTTCGAGACGCTGCCCGTGCGCTCGTCGGCGGCGTCCTCGGACGCGGACGAGGCAGTGGCTTAGCCCACCGGTTGTCAGCCGTCGTGTCTACCGTCGACCCTCGACGCGACGGAGCCGATCGAGCCAGGCCTTCGTGGTGACCTCGTCGGCGGCGGTTTCGGCTGCGCGGTCCGGTTCCGGCGCCTGTCGCAGGACCGGCAGGTAACCGTCCACAGGGGACAGTGGTTGGCTGGTGGTGTCGTCGGTGAGCAGGGACATCGTGCCCAGCCCGCAGGCGAACTCCAAGTCGGGCAGCGCCCCGGCCAGCGCGAGGCCAGCCGCCAGCCCGACGCTGGTTTCGACCGCGGACGACACCACGCACGGCAGACCGGCGGCCTCGGCGACCTCGAGTGCCCGCCGGACACCGCCGAGGGGAGCGACCTTGATCACGGCGACGTCGGCCGCGTTGGCGACCGCCACCCGGAGCGGATCCTCGGCCCGCCGGATCGACTCGTCCGCCGCGATGCGCACGTCCACCTTCCGCCGCACGGCGGCCAGCTCGTCGATGGACGGGCACGGCTGTTCGACGTACTCGAGCCCACCCGCGGCGCGGTCCAGCTCGCGGATCGCCTTCACCGCGGTGTCGACATCCCAGGCCGTGTTGGCGTCGACGCGGATGGCCCCGCCGGGCCCAAGCGCGTCCCGGACGGCCGCGACGCGCTCGCAGTCCTCCACAATGGACGCCCGCGGATCGGCGACCTTGACCTTCGCGGTCCGGCACCCCGACGCGGCGACCATCTCGTAGGCGGCGTCGGCGCCCACGACGGGCACGGTGGTGTTCACCTCGACCCGATCCCGCACCGGAGCCGGCCACCCCACCTGCGCAGCCTCCACCGCGGCCGCGAGCCAGGGCGCGGATTCGCGGTCGTCGTAGTCGGCGAACGGGCAGAACTCCCCCCAGCCGGCGGGGCCGCGCAGGAGCACGCCTTCGCGCACGGTGATCCCACGGAACCGGTTCCGCAGGGGGATCGCGTAGACCAGGCGCTCATCCACGGCGACCATCCTCGCACGCTGGGCGATACGAACCTGCGCAGACGCGGAGGGACGGCAGTGGTGCCCGACTCGGCTTGGTGGGGCCTTCCTGTGTGAGGCACTCCCTCACCCTGCGCCTGCCCGAAACCACCATCTCCCAACCCTGCCGTGTCGCTCGATTCCAGAGCCCCGCGTCACCCGATCACGGTCAAGGTCATCCCCTCGCGCCGGCCTGCCACACCGCCCCGACCTGCATCGGCCCCCCCGGTGAACCAGCCCATCGGAACCGCCGAACCATCCGGCCCCGACTCACAGCTAATGGACTAACTGGTTAATTAGCGGTTAGCATGCGAGGTGCGGACATGTGGAGGTAGCGAATGAAGGCCGTAGTGCTGGCCGAGCCCGAGGTGATGCGGCTCGTCGACCTGCCGGAACCCGCGATCGGGCCGCGTGAGGTGCTCGTGCGCATGCGGGGCCTCGGCCTGTGCGGGTCGGACCTCGGCGTCTACCGCGGCGCCCGCGAGGTGCCCGAGCGGCCGTGGCTGATGGGGCACGAGGGCGTCGGCGAGATCGTGGCCGTCGGGGCGGACGTGGCGGACCGCGTGGTCGGGCAGCAGGTCGCGATCGAGCCGAACTACTGCTGCGGCCGGTGCGCGGCGTGCGTCGCCGGCTTCACCTCCGCCTGCACCGACCGGGTGATCGTCGGCATGAACCACCCCGGTCTGCTGGCCGAGTACGTCGCGGTCCCGGCCGAGTTCGCCTGGCCCGCGGCGGAGACGGTCGCCCTGGAAGACCTCGTCTGCACGGAGGCGCTGACCGTCGCGCGGTCGGCGATTCGCCGGTCCGGCGTCGAGCCTGGTCAGCGGGTCCTCGTGGTCGGCGCCGGCTCGCAGGGCCTGCTGCTGTGCCTGGCACTGCGGGCGCTCGGTGCGACGGTCGCGGTCCAGGAACCACACGAGGGGCGCGCGGAGCTGGCCCATTCGTTCGGCGCCGAGACCGGCGTCGAGGGCGAGTTCGACCTCCTCTTCGAAACGTCCGGCGTCCCGCAGGCCCTGCGCGCCGGCCTGGAGCGCCTGCGCCGCGGCGGCACCGCCCTGCTCGTCGGCATCAACTCGCGCCCGCTCGACCTGACGACCGCCGACCTGGTCTACCGCCAGCACACCCTCAAGGGCTCGCTCATCTACGACCACCCGGTCGACTTCGAGACGACCGTCGGCCTGCTCAACCGCGACGAGGTCCGGCCGGGCAAGGTGCTGCAGGCGCGGTTCCCGCTGGAAGAGGCCGCGCAGGCGTTCGCGTCGGTGCAGTCGGTCGCCGGCAAGTCCTGGATCAGCTTCGACTGACGCTCACGCCTCCGGCAGGTTCGCCAGATCCGCCTCGATCGACCACGCCGCGCGCAGCAGCTCGGGCACGTAGTCCCGCTCGACCAGGCCGTGTCCGAGCCGGTCCGGGTGCACCGACGCCGTCACCGCGGCGAGCACCCGTCCGCGCCGGTGCCGCACCGGCGCGGCGATCGCCCGCAGGTCGTCGTCGACGTCGTGTTCGGCCATCGCCCACCCGCGTTCCCGGACCTGCTCGATCTCCTTCGGCAGCCCGGCGATGTCCGGCAGCGCGTCGAGCCTCCGTGCGAGCTCGTCCTCGGGCAACGCGGCGAGCAGGACCTGCCCGCTTGAGGTGACGTGGGCGGGCCGTCGCGCGCCGACGGTGAGCGTCGGCGGAGCGTGCCGGTGCCCGGGCACCACGGCCAGGTTCACCACGTCGCCCCGGTCGAGCAGGGCGAGCGAAGCCGTCTCGTTCAGCCTGTGCGCCAGATCGTGCAGGTGCGGGTGCGCGATCTCAGGCAGGGCGAGCCCGGACAGGTACGAGTAACCCAGGTCGAGGGTCTGCGCCGTGAGCCGGAACGCCTGCCCGTCGTAACGCACGTACCCGAGGTCGGCGAGGGTGAGCAGCAACCGCCGCGCGGTCGCCCGGTCCAGCCCCGTCCGCTTGGCCGCCGCGCCCGCCGTCAGGGCCGGGTGGTCCGCCCCGAAGCAGCGCAGGATCGCGAACGCGCGGCCGACGGCCTGCACGAAATGCGGGCCGTGGCCAGGGCCTTCGCCGGCCGTCGTGCTCGTCATCGAACCCTCCGACTGCCACCCGATCGGCTTGTTCTCATCGTACGTCCGCATGTTTCACGCCCGCCCGGACGCGGGTAGTTCACCGCTGAATCCCCGGAACGGAAGGAGTGCAATCGTGGCGAACACACTCTCCGGTAAGCGAGTGGCCTTCGTCGTCGCGCCGGAGGGCACCGAGCAGGTCGAACTGACCGAGCCCTGGAAGGCGGTCCAGGAAGCGGGCGGGCAGCCTGAGCTGGTGTCCACTTCGCCGGGCAGCATCCAGGCGTTCAACCACCTCGACAAGGCCGACACGTTCCCGGTCGACAAGGTCGTCACCGACGTCTCGCCGGACGACTTCGACGCGCTGGTCCTGCCGGGCGGTGTGGCGAACCCGGACTTCCTCCGCACCGTTCCCGACGCCGTTCGCTTCGTCCGCGGGTTCTTCTCGCAGCAGAAACCCGTCGCGGCGATCTGCCACGCGCCGTGGACGCTCATCGAGGCCGACGTGGTGCGCGGCCGCCGGATGACCTCCTGGCCGAGCCTGCAGACAGACCTGCGCAACGCCGGCGCCGAGTGGGTGGACGAGGAAGTCGTGACCGACTCCGGTTTCGTCACCAGCCGGAAGCCGGACGACCTGCCCGCCTTCTGCCGCAAGCTGGTCGAGGAGTTCGCGGAGGGCAAGCACCGCGCCCAGGCGAAGAGCGCCTGACCCGGTTTCAGGACGCCCGGTCGGCTTGTCAGGACGGCAGGTCGATCGGGCGGCTCGTGACCCCCAGCCGGGTCGCGAGCGCGATGGCGTCGCCGGGCGCCTTCACCTTGATGTCGTTGTCGAAGTAGACGTACACGTCGCGTGTCTTCCCGCCGCCGGTGCGCCGCCAGCGGCGGATCTTGTCGGCCCACCGTTGGAGGGCCTCGTCGGTGTACCCACTCGCGTAGAGCTCCTCGTCGCCGTGCAGGCGGACGTAGACGAAGTCCGCGGTCACCTCCTCGAAACTCGGCCAGGTGCCGGCCGAATCGGCCGCCACCAGTGCGATGTTGTTGTCCTGCAACAGGTTCCGGCACTCGTCCGAGGAGAAACTCGGGTGCCTCGGTTCGAGCGCGTAGCGCAGGGGCCGGTTGGTTCCGGCTTCGGTGTGGGCTTCTCCCTTCAGTTTGTCGTCGTGCTTGCGGGCCAGTTCCGCGGCCGCACGGGTGTCCCGGGGCAGTCCGGCGAAGAACTCCGCGAACCGTCCGGGTTCGAACGCGAAGTTCGCAGGCAGCTGCCAGAGGATCGGCCCGAGCTTGTGGCCCAGCGCCAGCACCCCCGACGCGAAGAAGTTCGCCAGCGGTGTCTCCGTGTCGGCCAGGCGCTTCATGTGGGTGATGAAGCGACCGCCCTTCACGGCGAACACGAAGTCGTCCGGCGTCTGCTCCGCCCAGGCCCGGTACCGTTCCGGACGCTGGAGTGAGTAGAACGAGCCGTTGATCTCCACGGAGTTCACCTGCCGCGAGATGTACTCCAGCTCGCGGCGCTGCGCCAGGCCCTTCGGGTAGAACGTGCCCCGCCACGGCGGGTACCGCCAGCCCGAGGTGCCCACCCGGATTTCGGCGATGGTGACCTCCTCAACCCTTCCGTCAGTCCCAGGAGAACCTCCAGTGCCGCCGGTGCACCAGGCCCGCGGCGTACTCGCGGAGGGTGCCCGGCTGCCCGGAGAAGCTGCGCAGGCTGAACGCGCGGTGCTCGGCGGCCAGCACGAGCGAGCGGTTCTGGTTGCGTGGCGGCGCCGCGACCGAGAGCTCCAGCTCGTCGAACCCGAGCACGACGAGCGTCGCCCCGAACCGGTCCTCCCAGCTGCGCAGGACCGCGGACACGGCGGCGACCTCGTCCGTCGACTTGATCATGCCCGTCCAGCCGAGCGCGGCGGGGACGTCGGCGGGCCGTTCGACCGGCACCAGGCCGAGCCGGTGGGGCGCGCGCCGGACGAGGATCGAGCCGCTGTTGCCCGCCTCGGCCACCGGGTCCACCCGCAGCTGGGACTTCTTCGCCAGGCCGGGGAAACCGGCGCTGTACGGGCGCAGGCAGCCGGTGCCGTCCGGGCAGCAGAACGGGTCCCACCACCGGGCGAGCGTCGCGGCGACGTCGACGTCGCCGACGCGGTGGACGGCGGGCGCGAGACGGCCGCGGTCGGTCAGCCAGTCCTCGCCCGTCGCGGCGAAGCGCGGGTCGTGCGGGATCAGGACGGGCCACAGCCCCGACCGGTCGAACCCGGCGATGCAGGCCCGGTACCGGCCGGGGTCGGCCAGCGGATCGTCGGAGACCCACATCTGCCCGATCCAGCGGCCGGGCGGCAGTTCGATGTCGGTGAGGGCCTCGGCGACGAGGCTTTCCTCGGGTGTGGCGGCGGTGGTCACGAGACCTCCTCGGGATGGACTGCGTCGATGAGGTCGAACAGTAGTTCGAGGGTACGACAGTTTCCGGTCCCGAGATTTGGTTTTCGCCGGTTCACCCGATCGGTCGAACGGGTGTTCGAGATTCGTGGTAGCTTCGGTCACGAGCGGGTCGCACCCCGCCGTTGAACTGGGGTTTCGCCTGCACCTGCGTGAGTACCGGACCGCACGTGCAGGGCGAGGGCGAGCAGCCAGGCCCCCGTCAACGCGAGCGCGAGCGGCAGCAACACGAACAAGTGCTGCCAGGCGACAGCCATCCCGATCGAAGCCAGGAGACACAGGACCAATGACGGCACGACCAGGCGCGGCCACCGGTACCCGGCGACCACCGGAGCCGCCGACAGCACCAGCCCCGCCAGACCGATCAGCGCCTTCGGCTCACCGCCGGAGAGCCACAGGACCAGCCACACCGCGCTGGGCACGGCCGCGAGCACGAAGCCGGCCCACGACGACGCGAGCGACAGACGGCGCGCCACCGCCGCGTCCGAGCGACGGGCACGGCGCCACATAGCCGTGGCCGCTACGGCGAACATCACGACGACGAAGCACACCCCTGCCCAAACCACGCCCAGGGGATTCCACGGTTTCGCGCGGACTATGCCTCGCGGGTGCCGCAGTCCACCGTGCGGTCACCGGGTTGTGGCCGCCTCCGCCCGGAGGCGGGGCACGCGCGCGGAGCCTTCTCGGGGCAGCGCTACAGGTAGGCGTCCGCGTCGTGGATCGTGTACGCGTAGCCCTGTTCGGCGAGGAACCGCTGCCGGTGCGCGGCGTACTCGGTGTCGAGCGTGTCCCGCGAGACCACGGAGTAGAAGTGCGCCTGCCTGCCGTCGGCCTTCGGGCGCAACAGCCTGCCGAGCCGCTGGGCCTCTTCCTGACGGGAGCCGAACGTGCCCGAGACCTGAATGGCGACGGTCGCCTCCGGCAGGTCGATCGAGAAGTTCGCGACCTTCGACACCACGAGCTTGTCGATCTCGCCGCGCCGGAACGCGTCGAACAACGCCTCGCGCTCCTTGTTCCGCGTGGACCCCTGGATCACCGGCGCGTTCAGTTCGGCGCCGAGTTCCTCGAGCTGGTCCAGGTACGCGCCGATGACCAATGTCTGGTCGCCCGCGTGCTTGTCCAGAATGGACTTCACGACCGGGATCTTCGTGCGGGCGGTGGCCGCGAGCTTGTACTTGTCCTCGGATTCGGCGGTGGCGTACAGCAGACGTTCGTTGTCGGTGAGGGTCACCCGCACCTCGATGCACTCCGCCGGGGCGATCCAGCCCTGCGCCTCGATGTCGCGCCACGGCGCGTCGTACCGCTTCGGGCCGATGAGCGAGAACACGTCGCCCTCGCGGCCGTCCTCGCGCACCAGCGTCGCGGTCAGGCCGAGCCGGCGGCGCGACTGCAGGTCCGCGGTCATCCGGAACACGGGCGCGGGCAGCAGGTGCACCTCGTCGTAGACGATCAAGCCCCAGTCCCGGGAGTCGAACAGCTCCAGGTGCTTGTACTCGCCCTTGGACTTGCGCGTGATCACCTGGTAGGTGGCGATGGTGACCGGGCGGATCTCCTTCTTCTCGCCGGAGTACTCGCCGATCTCGTCCTCGGTCAGGGACGTGCGGGCCACCAGCTCGCGCTTCCACTGGCGTCCCGCGACGGTGTTGGTGACCAGGATGAGGGTGGTGGCCTGCGCGCGGGCCATCGCGGCGGCGCCGACGAGCGTCTTGCCCGCGCCGCAAGGCAGCACGACGACGCCGGAGCCGCCCGCCCAGAACGCCTCCGCGGCCTGCCGCTGGTAGTCGCGCAGGCCCCAGCCGGTCTCGGCCAGCTGCATCGGGTGCGCTTCGCCGTCGACGTAGCCGGCGAGGTCCTCGGCGGGCCAGCCCACCTTGAGCAGCGCCTGCTTGAGCCGGCCCCGCTCGGAGGGGTGCACCAGGACGGTGTCGTCGTCGATCCGGGTGCCCAGCATCGGGCTGATCTTCTTGTTGCGCAGCACCTCTTCCAGCACCGCGCGGTCGGTCGTGGTCATGACCAGGCCGTGGGCGGGGTTGTTGGTGATCTGCAGCCGCCCGAACCGCGCCATCGTGTCGACGATGTCGATCAGCAAGGGCTGCGGAACCGGGAAGCGCGAGTAGGTGGTGAGGGCGTCCACCACCTGCTCGGCGTCGTGGCCGGCAGCGCGGGCGTTCCACAGCGCGAGCGGGGTCACGCGGTAGGTGTGCACGTGCTCGGGGGCCCGTTCCAGTTCGGCGAACGGGGCGATCGCGATCCGGGCGTCGTCGGCCATCGGGTGGTCGACTTCGAGCAGCACGGTCTTGTCGGATTGGACGATCAACGGGCCATCGGTCACGTCTTCCTTTATACGGCGTTGCGGGAGGCCGAGCCGTGCTGGTCATCGGCGGGAGCGCCGAACCAGCGGGTCAGCGCGGTGTCCAGGGGACCGCCGTCCGGGGTCCAGCACCGGTAGCCGTCCGGCCGGATCAGCAGGGCGGACTCGGTGAGCTGGTGGTCCGGTTCGGCCCGGACCCGGTCGACGCGATCGGACCAGCCCGGCGGCAGTGGGTGGCCGCCGGTGAGGTCGAGCAGCAGGCCGCGGCCGGAGCGCAAGAGCGCTGACAGGCGGGTGCTTCCGGCGCCGGTGCGCAGGTCGGCGTCGGGCACCCGGCCCGCGGCGTCCAAACCGGACATCATCCCGGCCAGGTAGTGGTTCGTGTCGGGCAGTCGCAGGAGGTCGGTGAAGATGTCGCGCAGCGCGGCGACGTCTTCGGACGGGTTCGGCACGGCGAGCACGCGCTGGGCCGAGGTGTGGTGGAGCACGCGGGCCGCCGCCGGATGCCGTTCCTCGTGGTAGGTGTCCAGCAGGTCGTCCGGGGCCCAGCCGTGCACGGTGGCCGCCAGCTTCCAGCCGAGGTTGACGGCGTCCTGCACGCCGAGGTTCAGGCCCTGGCCGCCCAGTGGCGGATGGATGTGCGCCGCATCCCCCGCGAACAGGATCCGGTCATGCCGGTACCGCTCCAGCTGCCGGGTCGCGTCACTCCACCGGGACGCGGTGAGGACGCGCGCGAGCTCGGTGTCCTGGCCGTAGACCGCGGTCAGGGCGTCCGTGATCTCGTTGTCCGTCACCGGGTCGTGGGCGGTGGACTGGTCCTCGCGGCCGAACGTGAAGCGGTAGCGGTCGCCGCCGACCGGGACGAGCATCGACCAGTAGCCGCCGGCGTGCCGGGTCAGGTCGCTGATATGGCCGGCGCGCCGGGGCACGAGCGCGGACGCCGAGGCGAGCCGGATCTCGGCCAGCACGGCATGGAAGGTGCCGGGCCGGCCGGGGAAGGGCAGGCCGAGCAGCTTGCGGACGCGGCTGTGCGCGCCGTCGCAGGCGACGAGGTAGCGGGCGCGAAGCGTGTCGTCGCCGGCGGTGACCGTGACGCCTTCGGTGTCCTGCGCGACGCCGGTGACCGGCTGTCCGCGCCGCAGTTCCGCGCCACAGGCGAGGGCGGCTTGTTCCAGGACCTCTTCCAAGAGGTCCTGGCGAATGGAAAGGGGAAAGGGGTGCCGCGTCGGCCAGGACGAGTAGTCGAGCGGGACCGGCAGGGTGGCGAAGTGACCGCCCACCGGTTCGCGTTCGTGGGCGCGGTCCCGCATGGCGTCGAGCAGGCCGCGCTGTTCGAGCAGTTCGGCAGTCCGGGGCTGGATCGTGCCGCCCTTGGTCTGCTCGATCCGGTCGGTCAGTGGTTCGACGACCACGGTTCCGACTCCGGCCAGCGCGAGTTCGTGAGCGAGGGCGAGGCCGGTCGGTCCGGCTCCGGCGATGACGACGTCGGCGTCCATGATCCTCCTGAGTGCAAAAGTAGACTGAGTGCAAATTACTACCGAGTGAAGGGAGTTGGTAGTCTGGGGTGATGACCGAGCCGGCCGGACTTCGCGAGCGGAAGAAGCAGCGCACTCGCGAGGCGATCTCCAACGCCGCGATCCGCCTGTTCCTCGAGCACGGGTTCGACCAGGTGTCCATCGCGCAGATCGCCGACGTGGCGGAGGTTTCACGACGCACCCTGTTCGCCTACTTCCCGACGAAGGAGTCGCTGGTCGTCCACCGGTTCGCCGACCACGAGACGGAAAGCGCCCGGGTGGTCCGGGGACGTCCGGGCGACCGGACGCCGCTGGAGGCGCTCCGGGACCACTTCTTCGACGGGCTCGACCGGCGGGACCCGATCACCGGGCTCAACGACGCCCCGGAGATCCTCGCGCTGTACCGGATGATCTTCGCCACGCAGGCGCTGCTCGCGCGGATGCTCGAGTTCAATCAGGCGGCGGAGGAGGCCTTGGCAGACGCCCTGGCGGACACTGCCGGGGTGGGGCCCGGCGAGGCGCGGGTGGCCGCGGCGGCGATCGTCTCGGTGCTGTGGGCTCTGGCGCGCGAGAACCACCGGTCCATCGCGTCCGGGCGGTCGGCCGACGAGGTGTTTCCGCAGGCCAGGGCGGGCGCGGACGAGGCGTTCAGGCTGCTGGACAGTGGCTTCGGCAGGCTCGGCGCGCGGTAGATCGTGGCGAAGGCCACAGCGGGGGAACGACACGGGGAGTGTCGGACGTCTTGCCCAGCGAAAGATTTCGGCTGGTGGGTGGAAGCCGCGCTCCCGGGCCAATACGATCGCCCGGCGGACCTCTTCACGAGTAGCGCGGGCGGGGCGCGTGTGTCCGGGGTCGCTACCCTCTCCGGGGTTGGCGACCCAGCCGGTGCCGATCCGAGTCCGGCAGAACGGCTAGAGAAGGAAGTCAGGTGGCCCGGCGGCACAAGCGTCCCGAGAGCGGTGAGGCGCTGGACCGGCGGCCGGACAACCGTGCAGGCAGCCGGTGGCGGCTGCGGAACTGGCGGCTGCGCACGAAGCTGATCGCCGTCCTGCTCATCCCGATGCTGACCGTGCTGGCGCTCATCACCCTCCACGTGCGCTCCGACCTCGGGCACGCGGAACAGCTGGCCGAGCTCGCCGCGCACGCTCGTGTCGATGCGGGCGTCAACGCGGTGGTCAACGAACTACAGCGCGAGCGGGACGTCACCGTGCGGTACGTCGCCGGGCAGCGACGGAACGGGCTCAGCGACGTGCGGGACCAGCGCGCCCGCGTGGACCAGGCCGCCGGTGCGTTCGCGCGCGAGCTCGCCGCCCAGCAGTCGCGGCTCTCCCCGGCCAGCGCCGCGGGGCTGAAGGAAGCCCAGTCCCGGCTCGACGCACTGCCAGGGTTGCGTTACTCGGGTGAGTTCTCGAACTCGTCGGCGGATTCGATCCTGACCTCCTACAGCGACCTCATCTCGGGTGTCCTCGACCTGTCGGACCAGGCCGTCGCCGAGATCGCGGACGCCGAGGTCGCGCGGCTTCGGCTGGCCGCAAACGCGCTCGCCCGCGTGAAGGACCAGATGTCGGTCAAGCGCGCGGTGCTCGGGCAGGCGTTCGCGGAGGGCGAGGTCTCCGACGACCGGCTGCGGAAGCTCCTCGGCGCGGACGCCCAGCTCGCCGCCGCGCAGAACGACTACCGCAAGTTCGCCACCGCGGCCGAGCAGCGCTCCTACGAGCAGACCGTCGCCGGACCGGCCGTGCAGTCGGCGAACGCGCTCTTCGAGCTGGCCATCACCAGGACGGAGAACGGGCAGAGCCTGTCCGGCCTCGACTCCCGCCAGTGGGACCAGGCGATCACCGGGACCATCGACCTCGCCTACCAGTTCCAGCAGACCCTGCAGGTGCAGACGCAGCAGCGGTGCGACGCGCTCGCCACCGACGCCCGGCGCTCGGCGATCGTCAACGCGGCGGTGGTCTTCGGGGTGCTGCTGCTGTGCGCGGTGCTCGCCGTGGTCATCGGGCGATCGCTGCTGCGGCCGCTGCGGATCCTACGCAACAACGCGTTCGACGTCGCCGAGCACCGGCTGCCCGCGGCGGTGGACGAGATCCTCGCCGACCCGCATCCCGACTTCATGACCGCGCACCGCGGTGTGGCGCCGGTGCCGGTGTTCACGCGTGAGGAGGTCGGCCAGGTCGCCCGCGCGTTCGACGCCGTGCACGGGCAGGCGGTGCGGCTGGCCGGTGAGCAGGCGCTCCTGCGGGAGAACATCAACGCGATGTTCGTGAACCTGTCCAAGCGCAGCCAGGACCTGGTCGAACGGCAGCTGGCCGTGCTGGACCGGATGGAGGCCGACGAGCAGGACCCGGAGACCCTCGGCGGCCTGTTCGAACTCGACCACCTCGCGACGCGGATGCGCCGCAACAGCGAGAACCTGCTCGTCCTGTCCGGGCACGACTTCGGTGACGAGAAGGCCGAACCGGTGGCCGCCGAGGAGATCATCGGCGCGGCGTTGTCCGAGGTGGAGCACTACCAGCGGATCGAGCTGACCGCGATGCCGGAGATCGCGATCCGCGGCGAGGCGTGCAACGACCTGGTGCACGTCGTGTCCGAGCTGCTGGAGAACGCGACCCTCTACTCGCCGTCGGACAAGACGGTGACGGTGGTCAGCTCGCTCGCCGAGGACGGCGCCTGGCACGTGCACATCACCGACCAGGGCGCGGGCATGCCGCAGCCGGAGATCGACCGCGCCAACAAGCGACTGGCGAACCCGCCCGCGGTGGACGTCGAGGTGTCGCGGCGGATGGGCCTGTTCGTGGTTGCGACGCTGGCGAAGCGGCACGACATCCAGGTGCGATTGCGGTCGGCGGACGGTGGCGGGCTGGTCGCGACGGTCGTCGTCCCGGCGGGGCTGGTGATCGAGAACGTGGCGCCGGTGCCGGAGCCGCTGCCCGCGCCGGTGGCCGCTCCCGAGCCGCCGCCGGTGCCGGTTTCGCTGCCGTCGCTCAAGCCGATCCCGCTGCCCGAGCCGCCGCCAGAAACCGAGCCCGAGCCGGAACCGGAGCCGGAGCCGGAGCCGGACGACACGGTGCTGATCCCGGTGGTGCGGGACGAGCCGCGCCGCGCGCGCACCGAGGACCGGGTCGACTGGCCGACGGCGGACAACGACGCCTTCCCGCCGGAGGACGAGGAGCCGACCGAGCGGATGCCGGCGTACCAGGCGGTGTTGTCGCGGTGGTTCACGACGGGCGAGCACTGGCCGATCCGGCGCGACGTCGCGGGCAACGGGCAGCCGGATTGGCCGGCCGAGCCGGAGTGGCCGTCGGCGGACGACGACGAGGTGGACGGGAAGGCGCCGGACTTCCCGCAGCAGGTGCGGCGGCGGCCCGACTCGTTCGACCCGCCTACGCTCTCACTCGATCCCGACGAGGTTCGTCACCGGATGTCGCGGCTGCAGAACGGGTTCGCCCGAGCCCGCGACGCGCGGGAGAGCTGACGGGTTCGATCCCGGCGAGCCGCTGCCGGGCGTCGATCGCGCGGGCCAGGCGGGACAGGGCGTAGTTGATCGCGAAGTAGAGCAGCGCGATGATCAGGTAGGTCTGGATCAGGAGCCGGTTGTAGCCGGCGAGGACCTTGCCGCTCTGCAGGAGTTCGGCGTAGCTGACGACGATCCCGAGCGAGGTGTCCTTGACGACGCCGGCGGCCTGGCTGATGAGCGCGGGCACCACGCGGCGGATGGCCTGCGGGAAGATCACGTACCGCATCGACTGGGAGGGCCGCATCCCGAGCGCGGCCGCGGCCTCGCCCTGGCCGGCTTCGAGTGAGCGGAAGCCGCTGCGGAAGATCTCGGCGAACTGGGCCGCGCGGGACACCGCGATCGGCAGGACGAGTTTCCAGAGCAGCGGCAGGTCCAGGCCGTACCGGGGCAGCGCGAACATGGCGAAGTAGATCAGCAGGAGCAGCGGGACGACGCGGACGACCTCGACGTACGCCCGGGCCGGCGCGCGGACCACGGCGTGCCGGGAGATGCGCCCGAAGGCGAGCACGAGCCCGGCCGCCACCGCGATGGCAATGGCCAGCACCGCGGCGAGGGCCGTGCCGCCGAGGCCGCCGAGGAGGTAGCGCCACATGGGCCAGGAGCCGTAGGGCGCCCAGCGCTCCGCCGAGAGCTCCCCGTTGATCGCGAACTGCCGCACCGCCAGCACGACGAGCACAAGACCAGCCAGGACCGCGACCACGGTGGCGATGCGGATGCGCCGCCGGGCGCGCGGACCGGGATCGTCGAAGAGCACGGAGGTCATGGCCGGTCTGCCTGTTTCAGCACGATTGGCCCTCTCGTGGAGCGGTGGTCGGACGGTTCATGCGCTGGTGGGTGAGTGGGTAGGTCGTGCCGCTGCGATTGGGCCGGTGGCGTGGCGGTGGGTGTGACTGGGCGGGCCCGCTGGCGTGGCTGGGCGGCTGGCGTGGCGTGGCGGCGGGTGAGGCTGGGCGGGCCCGCTGATGTGGCTGGGGTGGATCGGCTGGTGCGGCGTGGCTGGGCTGGTGGCGCGGCGACGGGTGAGGATGGGCGGGCCGGCTGACGTGGCTGGGCGGACCGGCTGGTGCAGCCTGCCTGGGTGGGTGGCACGGCGGCGCGGCGGAGCGTGCGACTGCGCGGGTCGTGTGGCGCTGGGCCGGTCGCGCGTCGGTTGAGTCAGTCGTGTGGCGCTGATGATTCCACCAATTGGCGCGGTGTCCTTCAAACGAACCGCCGCCGCGCCCGCCGTGCCCAGCGCACCCATCGCGCCCGCCGTGCCCAGCGCAGCCGTCGCCACCCCTCTCACCGTGGGATCGCCAGCTTCCGGTCCAGCACGCCGGCCCCCGTGGAGATCACCAGCGCCAGCACGGCGTAGCAAACCCCCGCGCCGATGTACAGCGGCAGCGGCTCCGCCAGCGCGAGGTTGACCCTGTTCGTCGCCTCCGTCAGTTCGACCACTCCGACCGCCGCGGCCAGGGCGGTGTTCATCAGCAGCTGGATGGTGACGTTCCCGAGCGGCTGGATGATCGTGCGCAGCGCCTGCGGCAGCACCACCGCCGACAGTGACTGTCCGAAGCCGAGCCCCAGTGCGCGCGCCGCCTCGGCTTGGCCTCGCTCCACCCCGTTCACGCCGGCCCGCAGTGTTTCCGCGTAATACGAAGCCATGTACAACGCGGTCGCGAGGATGGCCGTCGTGAACAGTTCGAACCGGATTCCCACCGTCGGCAGGCCGAATACGAACAGCACCAGCCACACCGCGAGCGGAATGTTCTGGAACAACTCGACGTAACCGGTGCCAAAAGCCCGCAGCGGGCGAACCGGGCAAATCCGGAATGCGGTGATGACCACCGCGAGCACCACGGCGCCAACAGCGCTGAACACGGTGAGCAGCACCGTGTTCAGCGCGCCCTCGGCGAATTCCCCGAGGTGATCGCCCCACCCGGTCACGAGCCCGGGACGGAACCCGTCTTGGGCGGAACAGGCGCGTCACCCGGGATGACCGACCCCAGCGTCTGCTTGTACGCCTCCTGCCACAGCCCCGCGGCCTGGATCTTCTCCAGCCACGTGTTGACGAACCGCTTGAACGTCTCGTCGCCGTGGTGGATGCCGATGCCGTACGGGTCCTGCCCGAAGGTCCCGCTGACGATCTGCACCTTGTCGTTCGTCTGCGCGTTCCCGGCCAGCTGCGTCAGGTCGTTCACGTACGCGTCGCCGCGCCCCTGCTCCAGTGCCGTCACGCACTCCGAGTTCGTGCTCAGCGTGATCACCTGCGCCGGCTCGAACTGCTGGACCATGGCCGAGCCGGTCGAGTTCGTCACCGCCAGCACCCGCTTGCCCTTCAGGTCCTGGGGCTTGGTGACGCTCGAATCGCCCTTGCGCGCCATGATCGCGGGCCCGGACACGAAATACGGACCGGCGAAGGACACCTTCTCCGCGCGTGCGGGGGTGATCGAATAGGTGTGCAGAACCACGTCGACGGTGTTGTTCTGCAGCAACGCCTCGCGGATCTGCGACGTGGAATTGACGATCTTGACGTTCGGCTGACCCAGGATGTACTTCGCCAGCAACCGGCCGAGGATCGCGTCGAACCCCTCGGTCTGGCCGGTCGTCGGGTTCTGCTGGGACAGCAGCGGCGTGTCCAGCTGGCTGCCGATGAGGATCTGCCCGCGCTGTTTGATCGCCTGCGCCGTCGGGCTGGTCGCGAGGTCCGCGTCGGACGCCACCGGCGCGCGATCGAGGAGGCTCTGCTCCTGGTCCGCGCTCCCGCCGCTGTCCGGTACCGCGCCCCCGCTCGAGGTGCAGGCGGTCACCGCGCCGAGCGCGACCGCCGTGAGCAGGACCGCGAGGCGCCGTCGCCGTGTCGAAGCCGTCATGGTGTGGCCGGATCCCTCCTGGAAGTGGAGCCTGTCGCCCCTATCTACTCTCGGTGACGCAAGGGGTACCCGAACGGGTGGCAGTAGATCACGAGGTAAGGCGCAGGATCGTGCAGTTCCAACGGCCGCGTCAAGCCCCTGTGAGGTTCCGGGGGTCACTGTGGGACGTTTCCGCGCAACGTGTCACAGGCCTGTCCCGCCTTCCGGATAGTGAGATAGGTAACACTGGACAAGGGCCCTGCGACTGCACGCAGCGTGACGTGCAGTCGCTCTGTTCCTGAGACAGTTGGTGAGAATTCGTCACCGGGGTGACCGCTAAAGTTCGTGGTGAGAGGCATCTGCCCGGCTTCCCTTTCATCCCGGCAGCCGATAGCCTCTACCCCCAATCGGGTGGCCCCGTGTTAACCATTCACGTCCTGGTTCTCATGGCGTGGAACCCGAGCGCGGAAACGCGGAAACTGGACAGCTCGAACCGGGAAGGAAGTCCTCGGTGCCCCAGCCCACGAGCGGGGAGCGCGGTCGCAAGGCAGTGTCCCCGGCGGAGTCGCCTGTCGCGCAGAGTAACGACGTCGGCGCGCAGGACAACGCGATCGGAGCATCGACCGGTGGTGACGGCGGCCGTCGGGTCCGCGGTCTCGCGAACTGGCGCGTCAACGCCAAGATCGCCGCGGTGGTCGCCGTGCCGACCGCCGCCGCGCTGTCCCTGGCCGGCCTGCGCGTGTACGACAGCTTCGACACGATGACCGTCTACCAGCACGCCGAACAACGCATCGAACTCAGCCAGAAGGTCGCCGCCGAGGTCGACGCGCTGCAGCGCGAGCGGGACGCGATGTCGGCCTGGATCGCCTCCGGCCGTCCGGCCGACCGGGCCGAGCTCGACGACGCCATCAGCACCGCGGAGAACGCGGCCGACACCGTGCGCGGCGCGGTCAGCGAGGTCGCCGCGATCAGCGACGACGCCACGTCCGCGCGCTACCAGCAGGGCCTCGCCCGGCTCGACGGGCTGAGCCAGCTGCGCTCCTCGGCGGGCGCCGCGGACTTCCCGAGCCTCGCCGCGCAGGCCGGCTACACCGGGGTCATCGACGCGCTGCAGCTGATCGCCGACGAGTTCGACGCCGACATCACCGACCAGGGCCTGCAGGACCGGCACGAGGCGCTCGGCTTCCTCGCCGACGCCAAGGAGTTCTCCGCGCAGCAGAACTCCTACCTGCGCAGCGCCGCGATCCGCGGCAGGTTCGACCCGGCCGAGCTGAAGAACCTCACCACGGCGCAGTCGAACCTGGTCGCCGCGATCGACCGGTTCAACGCCGTCGCCACCCCGCAGGCCCAGCTGGACTACTCGACCACCCTGTCCGGCCCGCAGGTCTCCCAGCGGTTCACCCTGCAGCAGCTGGCCTTGCTGCGCGCACAGGCGAACCCGCCGCTCGCGCTGGCGATCGACCCGGGCGCGGTCGCGCAGTCCTCGTCGCAGACGCTCGACCTGATCAGCCAGGTCCAGAACCGGCTGCTCGACGACGCCAGGACCTACACCGAAGGGCTGATCAGCGCGCAGCAGCAGAACCTGCTGATCACGGTCGCGATCATCCTCGCCGGGCTCCTGCTGGTGCTCACGCTGATGTACGTCGTGGCGCGTTCGCTGATCCGGCCGCTGCGGACACTGCGCTCGACCGCCCTGCAGGTCGCCGAGGTGCACCTGCCCGACGCGGTGGAGCGGATCATGCGCGAGGCCGACCCGGCCGCGGCCGCCGCCAAGGCGATCGAGCCGGTGCCGGTCCACACCACCGAGGAGATCGGGCAGGTCGCCAGGTCCTTCGACGTGGTGCACGGCCAGGCCGTCCGCCTCGCCGCCGAGCAGGCCCTGCTCCGCGACAACGTCAACGGCATCTTCGTCAACCTCTCCCGCCGGTCGCAGCGGCTGGTGGAGCGCCAGCTCGCGGTGATCGACCTGCTGGAGGCCGACGAGCAGGACCCCGACCACCTCGCGAGCCTGTTCGAGCTGGACCACCTGGCGACCCGGCTGCGCCGCAACGGCGAGAGCCTGCTGGTGCTCTCCGGCGCGGGCTTGAGCAAGTCGATGCCCAAGCCGGTCTCCGCCGCGGACGTGATCGGCGCCGCGGTGTCCGAGATCGAGCAGTACGCGCGGGTCGACGTCGGCGCGATCCCCGAGGTCGCGGTGCGCGGCCCGTCCGTGCACGACCTGGTGCACCTGCTCGCCGAGCTGCTGGACAACGCCACCTACTTCTCCGAGCCGGAGACGAAGGTCAGCGTGCGGGCAGTGGTCACGCGCAAGAAGGCGCTGGCCATCCAGATCACCGACCGCGGTGTCGGCATGTCGCCCGAGCAGATCGCCGAGGCCAACCGGCGCCTCGCCGACCCGCCGGACCTGGACGTGTCGGTGACCCGGCGGATGGGCCTGTACGTGGTCGCGCGACTGGCCCAGCGGCAGGGCATCGAGGTGCGCCTGCGGGAGAACGAGGACATCGACGGCGGCGTGATCGCCCGCATCGTCGTGCCGCCGGACCTGCTCGGCCCGGTCGCGCGGGAGCCGATGCCGCGACCCGCGGAGACTTCGTCGCCGAACCTGCCGCCGGTCCCGGCCCAGCGCACCCCGTCGAACCTGTCGCGCCGCGAGCCGGCCCAGGAGGCCGAGACCGGGGTGCTGCGGCCCCTCGACCAGCCGATCAGCCTCGACGACCTGGTCGCCGGCTCGACCGACGCGGCCTACCTGAGCCGGGGCAAGCCGCGTGCCGAGGAGCCGTCGCCGAACGGCCTCACCCCGCCGCAGCCGGAGGAGCAGCCGAACCACTTCGGATCGCTGGCGCTGCCCAAGCGCGAGCCGCAGTACGTGCCGGTCACCGAGCAGCCTGCGGAGGAGCCGCCGTCGAACGAGAGCATCTTCGACGACGACGTGCCGACCAAGCGGCTGCCGATCTACCAGTCGGTTGTGTCGAGGTGGTTCAGTGCGGAGGGGGAGGACCCCGCCTCGGTGAGCGGCGAACTCGAGGAGGAACCCCCCGCGGCGGCCGAGGAAGCCCCCGAGGCCGACGACAAAAGCGCCGATCTTTGGCACAGTGTGTCCGATGAGGGCTGGCGCGCGGCGCAATCCCTGCTCGAGTCGCGGGAGGAGGAGATCACTCCGGCCGGGCTGCCGAAGCGGGTGCCGAACGCGCACCTCGTCCCCGGTTCGATCCCGGTGGGCGAGACCGACGCCTTCACCGACACGACCGTCGGCAGGCCGGGGCAGGGCGCGCTCGCCCGCTCCGCCGAGGCGGCGCGGGAACGCATGGCGAGCTTCCAGCGCGGCTACGTGAGTGGCCGGCACGCGCTGCAGGAGAGCACGCCGGGCCCCTATGACCAGGGTGATCCGGTGAGTGGCGGGGGAACCACCCCGCCGGACGAGGCAGTGAGGAGTGAGGAGTGACACGGGCGGGATCGCTGCAGCCGGGAGGCTCCACGCCGCAGGCGCCGCGGAACGGCTTCGCGTGGCTGATCACGGACTTCGTGCACCGGGTGCCCGGTGCGGCGCACGCCGTCGTGGTGTCGGCGGACGGGCTGCTGCTCGCCGCGTCCCGGGGGCTGCCGAAGGACCGCGCGGACCAGCTGGCCGCGGTGGCGTCGGGGCTGACCAGCCTGGCACGGGGCGCGTCGAAGGTGTTCGAGGGCGGGCCCGTGGCTCAGACGGTGGTCGAGATGGCCAACGGCTTCCTGTTCCTCATGTCGGTGTCGGACGGGTCCTGCCTCGCGGTTCTGGGGTCCCCCGACAGCGACATCGGCCTCGTGGTGTACGAAATGACGCTTCTGGTGGATCGGGTCGGTCAGCAGATGACGCCCGAGATGCGGGCACAGCTCCAGGGAGCCGCGCGCGGTTGAGCGCGCCGGGCACGAGAGGGACTGCAGTGGACGGTGGGCAGCCGACGGGCGTGGGCTCGGGACGGCTGGACGACGACGCCGAAACCGCCTGGCCGGACGAGGCTCAGGCGGCGCGGACCGAGGACTGGAGCACGTTCCGGGCAAAGGTCGACCGCGCCTGGCGCCTGCGCCGGGCCGCCGCGGGCGAGAAGCGGTCCAGTACCCTGAGCGACCCGGAGCCACCGGGCTACGGGGCGACCGAATACCCGGAGTTCAGCGGCGACCGGTTGCTGTCCGGTCCGGCGGCGGACCTGTTCGGCGACTCGGGCGGGCCGCTGGCCCCGGCAGGCGAGCTGCGGCCCAACCCGGCCGCGGAGAGCCACCCGAGCTTCCCGCCGGTGCCCGCGCCGGTGGCGGCGGAGGAGACCTCCGGTCTGGTCCGGCCGTACTTCCGGACGCGCGGGCGGACACGTCCCAGCTACGATCTGGCGATCGAAGCACTCGTCTCGACCAGCGAGCGGGGACGGATGCTCGACCGGGTGCGGGTGCCCGAGCACCGGTCCATCTGCGGACTGTGCCTGGACACGCGCTCCGTGGCCGAGGTGGCGGCGTACCTGCGCATGCCGCTGGGGGTCGCGCGGGTGCTGATCGGCGACGCCGTCGATCTCGGCCTGGTCCTGGTCCATTCCACGACGTCGGTCGTCGGCGATCGTCCCAGTATCGAGTTCATGGAGAGGGTGCTCAGTGGGCTTCGGAGAATTTGACTCCGACGCGAACACGTCGGCCGCGACGGGACCGACGCAGTCGGCCAAGATCGTGGTCGCCGGCGGCTTCGGTGCGGGCAAGACGACCCTGGTCGGCGCGGTCTCGGAGATCGATCCGCTGACCACCGAGGCGGTGATGACCGAGGCCAGCGTGTCGGTGGACGACACGACCGCCACGCCCAACAAGGCGACGACGACGGTCGCGATGGACTTCGGCAGGCTCTCGCTCGGCGACGACCTCGTGCTGTACGTCTTCGGCACCCCGGGGCAGCACCGGTTCTGGTTCATGTGGGACGACCTCGCGGTCGGCGCGATCGGCGCGGTCGTGCTGGTCGACACCCGGCGGCTGGCGGACGCGTTCCCCTCGATCGACTTCTTCGAGAACCGGAAGCTGCCTTACATCGTGGCGATCAACTGCTTCGACCGGCTGCTGCACCACCAGATCGAGGACGTCCGCCACGCGCTGACGATCTCCGAGTCGGTGCCGATCATCGCCTGCGACGCGCGGGAGAAGGAGTCGGCCAAGCAGGTGCTGATCACGGTCGTGGAGCACGCGATCAACCGGGACCGCGCGTTACAACCGGGGTGATCGGGTAACCGTGCCGCCGGAAGGGTGAATCGATGTGAGATCACCCCGGGCGGCAGGTCGACAGGGCCGGGTTCGGCAATACCCTGGTCGGAATAATCGCAGAACAGGCTCGACCGGTGAGGAGGCACATGACGGCATCGGCACAGCAGTCGAGCGGCTTCGGCTTCGGCTGGCTGATCACCGACTTCGTGCGACGGGTCCCGGGCGCGGCGCACGCTGTGGTCGTCTCCGCCGACGGTCTGTTGCTGGCCGGGTCGCAGGGCCTGCCGAAGGACCGGGCGGACCAGCTGGCCGCGGTCGCGTCCGGGTTGGTGAGCCTGACCTCCGGTGCCGCGCGGTGCTTCGAAGCGGGCTTCGTGAACCAGACGGTGGTCGAGATGGAGCGCGGGTACCTGTTCCTGATGGGGATCAGCGACGGGTCGAGCCTGGCCGTGCTGGCCGCGCCCAATTCCGACATCGGGACGGTGGCGTACGAGATGACGCTGCTGGTCGACCGCGTCGGGATGCAGATGACGCCGGAGCTGCGCAACCAGCTCCAGGGTGGCGTGCGCTGATGCGGGGACTTTCGCGGGGGGCCGGGCGGCCCGCGGTGGATGCGTGGGACCGGCTGCACCAGGGCACCGACCGTGAGGGGATCGACTCACCGGCGCGGTTCGTGCTGACAAAGAAGCCGGTGGTGCTGCCGGTGCGCACGCCGGTGCGGCCGTCGCCCGGCGTTGGACGAGCCGCTTCCCGGACGACTGGCGGCTGGCCAACCGTGTCTGATGCGGATGCCGTGTCGCGGGCCGGTGCTGGCGGGCGGGCTGGAGGCGCTTCGCTGAGCGGCGCGGGTGCTGGGTCGCTTCGTGGGGCGGGTGCTGGATCGCTGAGTGGCGCGGGCGCTGGTCGGCACGCGGGCGTTGAGGCTGGTGGCCGGCACGCGGGTCGTGACGTGGGCGGCCGGCACGCAGGTTTTGAGGCTGGTGGCAGCCGGGACGCGGGTCTGGACGCCGGTGCAGGCTGGCAGGCCGGTCCCGACGCCGACTGGCCCTCCGGCGCCGATCTGGACGCTGCCGCCCGGACTGGTCTGGAGGCCGGCTGGCCGACGGCCGGTGCCGGTGCCGCGCTCGGCGTTCGGACTGCTGTCGACGCCCGCGGGGCTGGAGTGCCGCCCGCGCAGACGCGGGGCTCGGAACCGTCGGTACGGACGCGGATGATGATGCGCCCGTACGCCCGCACGGGAGGCCGTACCCGGCCGGACTACGAGCTGGCGCTGGAGGCGCTGGTCTCGACCACCGAGCGCGGGCGCGTGCCGCAGGCCGTGACGGGCGTGCAGCACCGGCGGATCTGCGCGCTGTGCTCGGAGGCCCGCTCGATCGCGGAGATCGCCGCCTACCTCGACCTGCCGCTCAACGTGGTGAAGGTGCTGGTCAGCGATTTGGATGCGGCCGGGATGGTGCTGATCCACCAGTCCGGACTGTCCTTCGGGGACCGCTCCTCGCGCGAGTTCATGGACCGAGTGCTCCAGGGCCTGCGACGCCTCTGAGCCGCAGACGCCCCAAAGAAGGCTCAGTCGTCCACCAGGGCGGCCGACGTGATGCGGTGCAGCGGATACCGCTCATCATCCCGGCCGATCAGGACTCCGCCGCCCACGTGGGTCGGCGTCACGATTCGCTGGCTGGCCGTTCCGTGGGCGTCCACGAAGCCGATCCAGACCTCCCGCTGCTCGCGGTGCGCCCGGGCCAGCAGGGCCATCGTCGCCGCCGTGTCGGACCCTCCGCCGCCGCCCGGGAGGCGCACCGCCGTGCCCTTGCGGCTCGCCGCGGCTCGGTCGCCTGCCCGGATGTGCGTGACCACCGACGCGGCCTGCTCGCCGGTCAACCCGGTCGGTTCGGGCACCACCCGCCGCGCCGTGCGGGGGCGCGCGGGGATCCTCCTGCCGGACGGGCGCAGATCCACCACCCGCCCGTCGGGGCCCTCGGCCGCCGGCGCGAAACCGGCCGTCCGCAGCCCGTCCAGCACCTCGGCCAGCGGGTACGGGCTGACCAGCACCGTCGGCGCGATCCGGCGCAGCTCGTAATCGCCCGACACGGAGTTGCCCATCACCTCCGCGAGCAGCACCTCGTCGTCGCACCGCAGGAACGACCCGGCCGCCCCGCCGCGCAGCCTGCCGTGCCGCCGCGCCACGTCGTCGATCAAGTACGTCAACGACTGCGGCACCTCGGTGGCCGACCGTTTCCGGAACAGCTCGTGCAGCTCGTCGGCGGTCCGGCCGGTGTCCAGCGCCCGCCGCACCGACGCCTCCGTGATCCGGTAGACCGTCGCGTGCCCGGCGGACTCGACGTCGGCCACCGCGGCGATCTCCGTCGCCAGGTCCATCTCCAGCGGCCCCGGCGCGACCACCGTCAGATCGGCCTGCACCAGCACGTACCCGATCGGCTTGGGCATCGCGTCGTACACCGCGTTCAGCGCGCCCGAGCGATCACCCGCGAGCAACGCCCCGCCCGCCGTCGTCAGCGCCCCGAGCGCGATCACGCCCAGCGCGGACGCCTCGGCGAACGTCCACCGCACCGCCTCGTCCCGCAACCGCCCGCCACGCCGCGGCGCCCGCCACGCGAGCAGCTCCACCAGGTCGTCCGCGCCCAGCACACCCGCGCCACGCGGCAGCTCGGCCAGCGTGCTCAGCACCCGCCGCCGCACCGACGGCGCCAGCGGCCGCCGCAGCTCGTCGGACAGCGGCACGATCGGCTTGTCCTTCACGTCGCGCTGACCGGCCAGCGCGGGCAGCCGCGGCAGGTCCAGCCACGCCTCGGCGAGGATGACCCACCGCTGCGCCGGCTCGGACGCCAGCCACGAGTCCGCCAGTGTCGTCGGCACCCACTCCGGGCTGGTGCTCTGGCTGTCCGCGACCAGCCCGGCCGCCGCCGCCAGCTCGGCCAGCAGAGTGGCGCGGGTGTCGTCGGTGTCCAGTTCGCGCGCCAGCTTCCGCAGCTCCCGCACCCCGAGACCACCGGACTTCAGCACCGGCGGCGGCTGCTCCGACCACTGCGTCAGCAGCGATTCGGTCTGCCGCAGGAACTCCATCGCCTCACCGGCGGCCGTCTCATCCACTGTGGACTGCTGGTGCGGGCGCGTCGGCAGCTCCGGCTCGCGCAGCGCCTTCGGCGAGCAGATCCGGCCGCCGCGCAGGGCGATCGCCACCTCGCGGGGCAGTTCGACCGTCTCGTCGTCGCGGCGCAGCAGCAGCCCGCGGGCGAGCAGCTTCTGCACCGGCTTCGCCCCCGCGTCCAGCGACGGTTCGGCCGCCGCGTCCCGGGTACGCCCGATGGGCGGGCCGGCGGCGAGGGCGCCGAGCAGGCCGCGTTCGTCGTCACCGACCTCGGCGAGCGCGGACTCGACGTCCAGCCCGGGTGCCGACGCGCCGAGCCCGGCCGGGAACGGCCCGGCCAGCTCGCGCGCCGCGGGGACGACGCGGACCGCGTCGTCGTCGCCCCAGGCCAGCACCCGCGACCGCAGCCGGTCCACGGCGGGCCGGACGTCCGCGCCGACCAGCTCGCTGATCGCGGCGAGCGGGACGGCTTCGGTGTCCGCGTCGGCGACCAGCAGCGCGTCGAGCACGGAAAGGGTGAAGGTGTCCAGGTCCTCCATCGCCCTGGCGACCGATCCGGCCGTGCCGGCGCGGGTGGCCAGCACTGTGCTGTCGGACGGTGGCGGGGTCGCCAGGTCGCGCCTGGCCTGCAGGAGCGCGCCCAGCTCGTCGTCGGACGCGGACCGCAGCCAGTCCGCAAGGGAGGTCGCGGGCATCACATCGAGGATACCCGCCCTGACCATCGGGTTCGGGCGGCTGTGAGGCAAACTGGGGACCGTAGGTGCCGAGCACTGGAGGATGAAGTGGCGAAGGGCGACAAGGACAAGAAGAGCGGTCGTATCGACCCCACCTGGCCGCATCTGCCGGACGGCGAGCACCCGGTCACCGAGCTCTCGGCGGACCGCCAGGGCGCGCTGTCGCCGTTCGGGAACGTGACGTTCCCCCTCGAGACCGTGCCGTACGTGCACCCCGAGACCGAGATCAACAAGTAGACAGCAGGGGGTTACTGCCGTGCCGGTTCCCGGCCCCGGGTATTCGATCACCGTTCGTGTCGAGGCGCCGCCGTCGGCGAGCGCCGCGGGCGACCTCACCTCGGCGGTGGGCCGGGTCGGCGGCGTGCTCACCGCGTTCGACGTCGTCGAGTCCCACTCCGACGCGATCGTCGTCGACATCACGGCGAACGTCTCCAACGCCGACCACGTCGAGGTCGTCACCGAGGCCCTCGACGCGCTGCCCGGCGTGCGGGTGCGCAAGGTCTCCGACCGCACCTTCCTCATGCACCTCGGCGGCAAGCTGTCGGTGTCGCCGAAGGTCCAGCTCCGCAACCGTGACGACCTCTCCCGCGCGTACACGCCGGGCGTGGCGCGGGTGTGCCAGGCGATCGCGGCCAACCCGGCCGACGCGCGGCGCCTGACGATCAAGCGCAACACGGTCGCGGTCGTCACCGACGGTTCGGCCGTCCTCGGCCTCGGCAACATCGGCCCGGCCGCGGCCCTGCCGGTGATGGAGGGCAAGGCGGCGCTGTTCAAGAAGTTCGCCGACGTCGATGCGTGGCCGGTGTGCCTGGACACCCAGGACACCGAGGAGATCATCAAGATCGTCAAGGCGCTCGCGCCGGTGTACGCGGGCATCAACCTCGAGGACATCGCCGCGCCGCGCTGCTTCGAGATCGAGAAGCGGCTGCGCGAGCAGCTCGACATCCCGGTGTTCCACGACGACCAGCACGGCACCGCCATCGTCGTCGTCGCCGCGCTGCGCAACGCGCTGCGCGTGGTCGGCAAGGAGATCGAGGACTGCAAGATCGTGGTGAGCGGCGCCGGCGCGGCGGGCTCGGCGATCATGCGGCTGCTCATGCACAAGAAGCCGGGCGACATCATCGCCGCCGACATCAACGGCATCGTCCACCTCGGCCGGTCCGATTTGGACGACAACCTGCGGTGGCTGGCCGAGAACACGAACAAGGACAACGTGTCCGGCACGCTGCACGACGCGCTCGTCGGCGCCGACGTGTTCATCGGCGTGTCCGCGCCGAACCTGTTCGGGGCCGAGCAGGTCGCGACGATGGCGCCGGACGCGGTGGTGTTCGCGCTGGCCAACCCGGACCCGGAGATCGACCCGCTCGAGGCGCAGAAGCACGCCGCGGTCGTGGCCACCGGGCGCAGCGACTACCCGAACCAGATCAACAACGTGCTCGCGTTCCCCGGCGTGTTCCGCGGTCTGCTGGACGCCCAGGCGCACGAGATCACCGACGAGATGCTGCTCGCCGCCGCGAACGCGATCGCCGACGTGGTCGACGACCGGCTCAACGCCTCCTACATCGTGCCGAGCGTGTTCGACTCGGCGGTGGCCCCGGCCGTCGCGGAGGCGGTCAAGGCGGCGGCGCGGAAGTCCGGCGCCACGAGCTGATGAGCCGCGCCGTCGAGGAGTCGAACCGGCGGATGCTGCGGGCCCGCGACGCGATGGACCGCGCTTACGCGCAGCCCCTCGACGTCGCGGCCCTGGCCCGGATGGTGCACGTCTCGGAGGCGCACTTCATCCGCACTTTCCGGGCCACCTTCGGGGAGACGCCGCACCGGTACCTGCAGCGGAGGCGGGTCGAGCGGTCGATGTTCATGCTGCGGGAGAGCGATCGCAGCATCACCGACATCTGCCTCGCCGTGGGGTTCACCAGCCTGGGCACGTTCAGCCGCACTTTCCGCGAGATCGTGGGGCAGTCGCCGTCGGAGTACCGGGCAGCAGGCGCCGGGACGGTGGCGGCGCCCACGTGCTTCGCGATGGCCTGGACGAGGCCGAGCAGTTTCGGAGAAGCCAGGGGCGGGGCCCGCTGATTAGCGTTGCGGACATGTTCAACGCGATCACTCTCTCCCAGATATTCGTGACCGACCAGGACGAGGCGCTCGACTTCTACGTGGGGAAGCTCGGGCTGGAGGTCAAGGTCGACCAGGACCTCGGCTTCATGCGGTGGCTGACGGTGTGCGTGCCCGGCGAGCCCGGCCGCGAGATCCTCCTGGAGAAGCCCGGCCCGCCCGCGATGGACGAGGCGACCGCCGAGCAGGTGCGCGAGCTGCTCGCGAAGGGCGCGACGGGCGGCTGGATCGGCCTGACGACGGACGACTGCCGCAAGACGTACGAGGAGCTGCTGGCGAAGGGCGTGGAGTTCACGCAGGAGCCGACGGAGCGCCCGTACGGCATCGACTGCGGCCTGCGGGACCCCTTCGGCAACGCGATCCGCATCAACCAGCCCACGCAGCCGGCCTGACGGCGGCGCAGGGGGCGGGCCGGGCGGCGGGATGGTCGCCCGGCCTGGCCGGGTGGGGGGTGTGGGGTGGCCGGTGGGCGGACGGCGGCCCGGCTTGGCCGGGTGAGGTGGTGTGGCGGGTCGGGCGGCGGGATGGTCGCCCGGCCTGGCCTGGTGAGGTTGTGTGGGGTGGCCGGTGGGTGGACGGCCGCCCCGCCTGGCCGGGTCAGGTGGTGTGGGGTGGCAGGGCGGCGGGATGGTCGCCCGGCTTGGCCGGGTGAGGTGGTGTGCGGTGGCCGGTGGGCGGACGGCCGTCCGGCCTGGTCGGGTGAGGTGGTGTGGGGTGGCGGGTGCGGGACGGCGCCCGGCCTGGTCGGGTGAGGTTGTGTGCGGTGGCGGGTGCGGGACGGTCGCCCGGCCTGGTCGGGTGAGGTTGTGTGGGGTGGCCGGTGGGGGACGGCGCCCGGCCTGGCCCGGTGAGGTGGTGTGCGGTGGCCGGTGGCGGTTGCCCGGTTTGGCCGGGTGGCGGTGGGTGGACCGGGGTGGTGCGGCGGGGCTGGTGGGACGCCCGCCATCGAAACAGACCGGACAGACGTGCCGCTGGCCATGCCCCCGCGGCGCCTGGCGCGGTGCCGCCGGCCCCCTGGGCTGCTCGGACCCCCGTCCGGGGGCGGTTCGCGGGGCCGTGCGGGTGGCGCACTGGGCCAGCGGGACGCCCGTCCGGTCCTGCCACGTGCGGGCCGGACGGTCGCGGCTCGGATGCCCCTTCACTCGGCAGGTGGGGCTCGGCGTTTAGCCTTGTCTCGTGAGTGAACTGAGCCACGTCGACGAGAAGGGCGCTGCCCGGATGGTCGACGTCTCCGGCAAGCAGGCCACCGCTCGGACGGCCGTCGCCACGGGGGTTGTGCACACCACCGCCGAGGTGATCGACCTGTTGTCGCGGGACGGGCTGCCCAAGGGCGACGCCCTCGCGACCGCGCGCATCGCCGGGATCATGGGCGCCAAGAAGGTGCCGGACCTGATCCCGCTCTGCCACCAGATCGCCCTGTCCGGCGTCAAGGTCGAGTTCGACCTCGGGCCCGCCGAAGTGCGCATCACGGCGACCGTCAAGACCACCGATCGCACCGGGGTCGAGATGGAGGCGCTCACCGCCGTCGCCGTGGCGGGGCTCACCGTGCACGACATGATCAAGGCCGTCGACCCCGCAGCCACCTTGGACGGGGTCCGTTTGGAGCGCAAGCTCGGCGGCAAGTCCGGCGTGTGGGAGCGGCCATGAGCAACGACAAGCGCACCGCGCGGGTGATCGTCGCGTCGAATCGGGCTTCGGCGGGGGTCTACGCCGACCACACGGGGCCGGTGATCGTCGCCTGGCTCGCTGAGCGCGGGTTCGACGTGCCGGAACCGCGGGTGGTGCCCGACGGCGACCCGGTCGCCCAGGCGCTGCGTGAGGCGCTCCACGACGACGTGCACGTGGTCATCACGACCGGCGGCACCGGGATCTCGCCCACCGACCGCACGCCGGACGTCACGGCGCCGCTGCTGGACCACCAGCTGCCGGGCCTCGCGGAGGCGATCCGGTCCGCCGGACTGCCCAAGGTGCCGACCGCGGTGCTGTCCCGCGGCGTGGCCGGTGTCGCCGGCCGGACCCTGGTCGTGAACCTGCCCGGTTCACGCGGCGGGGTGAAGGACGGGCTCGGCGTGCTCGACGGGGTGCTCACGCACGCCGTCGACCAGCTCGCGGGCGGCGACCACCCACGCCCGGCCGCCGAAACAGCCGAAACGCCCGCCGCGAAGACCCCGGAAACGCCGACGGTCACCCAGGCGACCGCGCACATCGCGCGGGCCGAGGTGACCGATCAGCCGTTGTCCGTCGAGGAGCACGCGGCCCTCGTGGACGACCAGTCCGCCGGAGCGGTGGTGACCTTCGGTGGCGTCGTCCGCGACCACGATGGCGGCAAGGGCGTGAAGTCCCTGTTCTACGAGGGACACCCGAGCGCGGGCGATGTGCTCGCCCGCGTGGTCGCTCAGGTCGCCGGCCGCCGCAGTGGAGTGCGGACGATCGCCGTCAGCCACCGGATCGGAGCCCTGGAGATCGGGGACGTGGCGCTCGCTTGCGCTGTGTCCGCCGACCACCGGGCCGAGGCCTTCGCCACCTGCGCCGAACTGGTCGACGAGGTGAAGGCCCAGTTGCCGGTGTGGAAGCACCAGCACTTCACCGATGGCACGGACGAGTGGGTCAACTCGCCCTGACGCCTGCGGCGCGGGTGGAACCCGAACCGCCAGGGTGCCGGCGCCCCACCACCCGGGGGATTGCGGTGGGGCTGCCGGACACCCCCAGCGTCACTTCGTGGCGATCTTCTGCCCGACCAGGATCAGGTTCGGGTTCGAGATGTACTGCGAGTTCAGCTCCTGAAGCTTCTGGTAGCCGCCCTCGACGTTGAACTTCTTGGCGATCCCGGACAGCGTGTCGCCGGCCACCACGGTGTAGTCACCGTTGGGGTTGGAGGTCGGAACGCTCACGGCCGGAGCCGGGGTGCTCTTCTTCGGCGTGCTCTTCGGAGCGGTGGACTTCTTCGGCGTGGTGGCCTTCTTCTGGGTCGAGCCCTGGGTGTTCTTGCCCTTGTAGCTCGCCGAAGAACCGGCCTTCTTGCCGCAGACCGGCCAGGCGCCGATGCCCTGGCCCTGCAGGACGCGCTCGGCGACGGCGATCTGCTCCTCGCGGGAAGCGTTCGCCGCGCTGCCGGTGCCGCCGTAGGCCTTCCAGGTGCTGGCGGAGAACTGCAGACCACCGTAGTAGCCGTTGCCGGTGTTGGTGCTCCAGTTGCCACCGCTCTCGCACTGCGCGATGGCGTCCCAGTTGACGCTGGCGGCCTGCGCGGGGGTCGCGGCGATCGCCAGCGGGGTGCCGACCGCGAGACCCGCGACAGCGACGCGGGCGATGTTGCGAGCGGCGGGGGACATCTTGCGGTGCTTGCCTCGGTAGGACATTCCATCAACTCGGCTTTCGCACCGACGGGCCGAAGCTGCGAGGCGAACCCTGACGGGTCCTGCTCCACCCGGCGGGGTCCGGGCGAGCCAATCGGGCCTTCGCGAAAAACGCTCGGGTCCGACCCTCTCCGTCCCTGTCCGGAAAACCTTCTTTCGCTCGGGGTTTGGTCCGGGATTCCGCCGGACAGGGTTTGGCGCTCGGAATCCCGGTGTTGCCTTGGCCGGTCGGGGCCAGCCGAAAAGCGACGGTACGTAACGGCGAGCGTGATCGGAAATTATTCGAGGTGTGTCCTACATCACAGTAACATCGCGCAACCTATGCCGATCTCGTCGTTTTTCCTGGTCAGCGCGCCGTTACCTGGCCGTTTCCAAGTCGAGATATTTCACCGATCGTGAGGTCTGGATCACGTCGTTCCGGCACGGTTGGACCAATCGTGAACCGCGTTCAACCGCCCGCGAAGGGCGGCAGGACGTCCAGTTCGGCCCCCTCCGGGAGGGGGCGCGAACGGTCGCGGACGGCCACCCCGTCGACGAGGAAGCTGGCCGCCTGGAGGATCCGCGGGAGGGTCTCCGGATGAAGATCACGGAGAGCGACGACGGCCTCGGCGACGGACGCGCCGGCGGGCAGTTGGAGTACCTCTTCTTCCACGCCCGCGGCCGCGCGCGCGGACGCGAAATACCGCACCCGGACGCTCATGGTCAAGATCTATCCCCCGATCGCGCTCATCGGCCGGATCGGCTGGGCGAAGCCGGCGTCGTTGATCTCGTGGCCGGCCAGCTTGCCCCACATCGTCGTGCGCCAGGCCTGGGCGATCGCCTCGTCGTCCGCCCCGCCGCGCAACAGCGCGCGCAGGTCCGTCTCGTCGTTGCTGAACAGGCACGACCGCACGGCCCCGTCGGCCGTCAGGCGCGTGCGCTCGCAGGCCGCGCAGAACGGGCGCGTGACCGACGCGATGATCCCGACGTCGCCCGGGCCGCCGTCGACGAGCCAGCGCTCGGCAGGCGCCCCGCCGCGCGCCTCCGGGCTCGGCGAGAGCGTGAACTCCTTGCTGAGCAAGGAAAAGATCTCCTCCGCCGTCACCATGTCCGCGCGGTTCCAGCCGTGCTGGGCATCCAGCGGCATCTGCTCGATGAACCGCAGGTGGTAGCCGTGGTCGAGGCAGAACCGCAGCAGCGGCGCGGCCTCGTGCTCGTTGATCCCGCGCAGCAGCACCGCGTTCACCTTGACCGGGTCCAGCCCCGCGTCCCGGGCGGCGGCGAGGCCGTCCAGCACGTGGCTGAGCCGGTCGCGCCGGGTGATCCGCACGAACGTCTCGGGATCGACGGTGTCGAGCGAGATGTTGATCCGGTCCAGGCCCGCTTCGGCGAACGCGCGGGCGCGCTTGGCGAGCCCGATCCCGTTGGTGGTCATGGAAAGCCGGGGCCGGGGGCGCAACGCCGTGATCTCCCCGACCAGGTGCTCGAGCCCGGGCCGCAACAGCGGTTCGCCGCCGGTGAGCCGGATGTCGGTGACGCCGAGGCGTTCGACCGCTATCCGCAGCAGCCGCAGGAGCTCGCTGTCGGTGAGCACCTCGTCACCGGGCAGCCACGGCAGGCCCTCGGCCGGCATGCAGTACGTGCAGCGGAGGTTGCAGCGGTCGGTCAGCGACACGCGCAAATCCGTCGCTACGCGGCCGAACGTGTCGACGAGGGCGGGGTTGTCAGGGCGGGGCTGCGTGGTTCCGCGTGTGCCCGGCACGCGGGGGAGCCCGAGATCTACCGCACTCATTGACACCAGCCTAACCCGCCGACCACACCGTGGATCCTCACTAGAATGTCTCAGTAGCAGAGTGTTTCAACTGCGAAGACCACTTGGGAAGGGACGCGCCGGATGCCGGAGGAAAAAAGGTACCCGGTGCCCGGCGACGTGCTCGCCCGCTTCGCCGAGATCGGCCGGGAATCGAGCACCCTCGCCGTCCTCCGGCACGCCCAGATCGCCGAGAAGCTGGGGCTGTCCGCCACCGACCACAAGGCCCTCGACCTGGCCGCCCGCGCGGAGGGTCCGCTGACCGCGGGGGAGATCGCCAAGCTCACCGGCCTGTCCACCGGCGCGGTGACCGGCGTGATCGACCGGTTGGAGCGCGCGGGTTTCGTGCGCCGCGTGCGGGACGTCCGGGACCGCCGCAAGGTCCTCGTCGAGGTCCTGCCGCTGGACGAGGAGAAGATCGCGCCGCTGTTCGAGTCGGCGCTCGTGATCACCGAGAAGGTGCTGGAGAAGTTCAGTCCGGCCGAACGCGACGCGATCGAGCGGTACCAGAACGAACTGCTCGACCTCTTGCGTGCGGACGTTCTCGGGCAAACCCCATAGCTTTTCCGCAATTGCGGAAGTAATCTCGCCTCCATGCCGCAATTCCGGTTGTCCGAAGCCGCCGAGCTGCTCGGCGTCAGCGACGACACCGTCCGGCGCTGGGTGCGGGGCGGGCAGCTTGCCGCCACCACCGACGGCGCCGGCCGCAAGGTCGTCGACGGCGCGGAGCTCGCCGCCTTCGCGCGTGAGCAGGCCGCCCGTCCCAACGACCCCTCCGGTGTCGGGCGCTCCGCCCGCAACCGGTTCGTCGGCCTGGTCACCGACGTGGTCGTGGACAAGGTGATGGCCCAGGTCGAGCTGCAGTGCGGGCCGTTCCGCGTGGTGTCGCTGATGAGCGCCGAGGCGGTGCGGGAGCTGGACCTGAAGCCCGGATCGCTGGCGGTCGCGGTGGTGAAGGCGACCACCGTGGTCGTCGAGACTCCGGGAGGACAGAGTTGAAGAAGCTGGGCGCCCTCGTGGCCGCGGCCGCGCTGATGATCACCGGGTGCGGGTCGTCGTCGGGCGGGAGCGAGAGCCAGACGCTGACGGTGTTCGCCGCGGCCTCGCTCACCGAGTCGTTCACCGGGTTGAAGACGGCGTTCGAGTCGGCGCACCCGGGCACCGAGGTCAAGTTCAACTTCGCCGGCTCGTCCGCGCTGGTGCAGCAGCTGTCGAACGGCGCGCGGGCCGACGTGTTCGCCTCGGCCGACCAGACCAACATGGACAAGGCCGTGCAGGCCGGGGTGGTCGACGGCGCGCCGTCGGTGTTCGCGACGAACCGGCTGACCATCGCCGTCGCGCCGGGCAATCCGAAGGGCATCACGGGATTCGCCGACCTCGCGCGGGGCGGGCTGACCGTCATCGTCTGCGCCCCGCAGGTGCCGTGCGGCTCCGCGGCGGAGAAGGTCGAGCGGAGCACCGGGGTGGCGCTGCGGCCCGCCAGCGAGGAGCAGGACGTCAAGCAGGTCTTGAACAAGGTGCAGACCGGGGACGCGGACGCCGGCCTGGTCTACGTGACTGACGCGGCGAGCGCCGCGGGCAAGGTCGGCCGGGTCGACTTCCCGGAGGCGGCGCAGGCGGTCAACTCCTACCCGATCGCCGTCGTCAAGGACGCCCCGCAGTCCGGACTCGCGAAGCAGTGGGTCGAGTTCGTGCTGGGCGAGCAGGGCCGGGCCGAGCTGCAGAAGGCCGGTTTTGGCGCTCCGTAGGACCCGGCGGGTGCCGTGGGTTCTGTGGGTGCCCGCGGTGCTCGCCCTCGCGCTCGTCGTGCTGCCGGTGGTCGGCCTGCTCGTGCGGACGGACCTCCGTCGCCTGCCGGAGCTGATCGTCAGCGACGCCGCCCTCACCGCGCTGCGGTTGTCGCTGGAGACCGCGGCCGTGTCGACGGTCGCGTGCATCGTGCTCGGCGTGCCGCTGGCGGTCGTGCTCGCCCGCTCGACCGTCCGCGGGATCCGGGTGCTGCGCGCGGTCGTGCTGCTGCCGCTGGTCCTGCCGCCGGTCGTCGGCGGGCTCGCGCTGCTGTACCTGCTCGGCCGCAAGGGGTTCCTCGGCTACCTGCTGGGCGTGACGGCCGGGGTGCAGGTCCCGTTCACCACGGCGGCGGTGATCATCGCCCAGACCTTCGTCGCGATGCCGTTCCTGGTGGTGAGCCTGGAGGGCGCGCTGCGCAGCGGCGGCGACCGATACGAGCAGATCGCCTCGACCCTGGGCGCCCGCCCGTGGACGGTGTTCCGGCGGGTCACGCTGCCGTTGCTGCTGCCCGCGCTCGGCTCGGGCGCGGTGCTCAGCTTCGCCCGCGCGCTTGGCGAGTTCGGCGCGACCATCACGTTCGCCGGCAGCTACGAAGGCGTGACGAGGACGTTGCCGCTGGAGGTCTACGTGCAGGCCGAGGCCGATGTGGACAGTGCGGTCGCGCTGGCGCTGCTGCTGATCGTCGTCGCGGTCGTGGTCATCGCGGTCGCCCGGCCGCGGGCGCTGGAGGGGACCGCCCGGTGAGCCTGCACGCCGAGATCGAGCTGACCCGCGGCACCTTCGCGTTGTCCGCGGAGTTCGACGTGCCCGCCGGGAGCGTGCTGGCGATCCTTGGCCCGAACGGCTCCGGCAAGTCGAGCATCCTGGGGTGCCTCGCCGGGCTGTTCCGGCCGGACCGGGCGGTGATCACCCTCGGCGGGCGGGAGTTGCACGACCTGCCCGCGCACGACCGGGCCGTCGGCCTGCTGTCGCAGGACGCGCTGCTCTTCCCTCACCTGTCCGTTGTGGACAACGTGGCGTTCTCGCCGCGGTCCAAGGGAGCGGGGCGCGCCGAGTCGCGGGAGATCGCCCGGCGCTGGCTGGCCGAGGTGGACGCGGCCGAGTTCGCCGAGCGCAAGCCGTCGCAGCTCTCCGGTGGTCAGGCGCAGCGCGTCGCGGTCGCCAGGGCGCTGGCCGGGAACCCTGACCTGCTGCTGCTCGACGAGCCGCTGGCGGCGCTCGACGTCGACGCCGCTCCGGCCATCCGCGGCCTGCTGCGGCGGGTGCTGGCCGCCGACCCGCACCGCTCGACGGTGCTGGTCACCCACGATCCGCTGGACGCGCTGGCGCTGGCCGATCACGTGGTGGTGCTGGCCGCGGGCCGGGTGGTCGAACGCGGTCCGACGCGGGAAGTGCTGGCCGCGCCCCGAACGGCGTTCACCGCGCGGATCGCCGGGCTCAACCTGGTGCCCGGGACCGCGGTCGCCGAGGGACTGCGGACCGCGGACGGCGGCCTGGTCGCCGGGATCCTGTCGCCGGACGCGGTCACCGGCGAACCGGCGGTCGCGGTGTTCGAGCCGAGCGCGGTGTCGGTGCACCCCGCCGAGGACGGGCACCCGGGCAGCCCGCGCAACACGATCGGGGCCGTCGTCGGCGCGCTCGAACCACACGGACCGGTGATCCGGGTCCGGGCCGCGGGCGAGGGCTGGGCGGACGGCCTGTCCGCCGATCTCACCCCGGCCGCGGTCGCTGACCTGCGCTTGGAGCCGGGTGTGCCGGTGCGGCTCGCGATCAAGGCCACCGCGGTGACGGTGCACCCGGCTAGTCTTCAGGCATGAGCCGTTGGACCTATCTGACCGACATGGACGGCGTGCTGGTGCACGAGGAGCACCTGGTGCCCGGCGCCGACGAGTTCCTCGCCGAGCTGCGGGCCAACGACACCCCGTTCCTGGTGCTGACCAACAACTCCATCTACACCCCGCGCGACCTGCGGGCCCGGCTGCTGCGCACCGGGCTGGACGTGCCCGAAGAACGCATCTGGACCTCCGCGCTGGCGACCGCGAAGTTCCTGCACAGCCAGCGGCCGGGCGGGTCGGCGTTCGTCATCGGCGAGGCCGGGCTGACCACGGCGCTGCACGAGGCCGGGTACGTGCTCACCGACCGCGACCCGGACTACGTGGTGCTCGGTGAGACCCGCACGTACAGCTTCACCGCGATCACCCGCGCCATCCGGCTCATCGAGGCCGGCGCGAAGTTCATCGCCACCAACCCGGACGCCACCGGGCCCAGCCTGGAGGGCAGCCTGCCCGCCACCGGGTCGATAGCGGCCCTCATCGAGCGGGCCACCGGGCGGCAGCCGTACTTCGTGGGCAAGCCGAACCCGCTGATGATGCGGTCGGCGCTGCGCAGCCTCGGCGCGCACTCCGAGGGCACGATCATGATCGGCGACCGGATGGACACCGACGTGCACTCGGGCATCGAGGCCGGGTTGCAGACGATCCTGGTGCTCACCGGCATCTCCACCAAGGAGTCGGCCGAGCGCTACCCGTACCGGCCGACGCTGGTGCTCGACTCGATCGCGGACCTGGTCGGCCGCACGCAGGACCCGTTCGGGGACGGGGCGGTGCTCACCTGACCTGCGGCAACCGCCTATCGTCGAGGGATGAGTGACCACCAGCGCACCTACGTCGTCGGCGACGTGCACGGGCACCGGGAACCGCTGGTGGCAGCGCTGCGCCGCGCCGGGTTGGTCGACGAGTCCGGCGACTGGTCCGGCGAGGACGCGCACCTGTGGTTCCTCGGCGACTTCGTCGACCGTGGCCCGGACGGGATCGGCGTGATCGACCTGGTGATGCGGCTGCACCGGCAGGCGGCCGAGGCAGGCGGGTCGACGCGGACGTTGCTGGGCAACCACGAGATCCTGCTGCTGGGCATGCACCGCTTCGGCGACACCGAGGTGCCGTCCGACTTCGGGCCGCGCAGCTTCGCCCGCAGCTGGGAGATCAACGGCGGGCAGCTGTCCGATCAGGACGCGCTGACCGACGAGCACGTCGAGTGGCTGACCAGCAGGCCGCTGATCGCGCACGCCGCCGGTCACCTGCTGATGCACTCGGACACCGTCGAATACCTCGACTGGGGCGACGACGCCGAGGACATCAACACCACCGTGCGCGAAATCCTCGTCGGCGACGACCTGGTGGAGTGGTGGGACGTGTGGCGCCGCATGACGACGCGCTACGCCTTCCGCGGCCCGCACGGCCCGGACATCGCCGACTACCTGCTGGAGCAGCTGGGCGGCGAGCGGATCGTGCACGGGCACAGCGTGATCGCCGACCAGCTCGGCATCCACCCCAGCCAGATCGAGGCGCCCTACCTGTACGCCGGCGGGAAGGTGCTGGGCATCGACGGCGGGTTGTTCGTCGGCGGGCCCTGCCTGGTGGTGCCGCTGCCCTGGAAGCCGGAGGACTGACCGGTGGGGGTGGAGCTGGAACTCCACGCCGGCCGTCCCGCACGCGACGGATCGTCGCTCCTGCGCGGATCCTACGAGCACGGCGAGGCGCTGGCCCGGGTGCTGGACGGTGTCGACACGGGCAGGTTGAGCTGGGTGGACCCGTACGGCGACACGATGTTCAACGAGCAGGTGGCGGAGGCGGCGCTGCCGCAGGTTTCCGCGCTGCTGCGGGACTGCACCGACCCCGCGGCCCGGGCCGCGCTGGCCGATCTCGCCGGGATGCTCGAAGCGTGCGCGGCCACGCCCGGCAGCTACCTGTGGTTCATGGGGGACTAACGCAGGTACGTGGTGCGGAGGCCGGTCAGGATGAGGCGCAGTCCGGCTTCGAAGGCGGCGTCGGTGTCCGGCGCGAAGATGTGGCCGACCATGCTCGCGGTGAGCGGGAACTGTTCGCGGTCGATGGATCGCTCCAGGCGGCCCGGTTCGTACGGGTTGTCTTCACCGTAGGCGGTGCCCGTGCGGGCTTGTTCCTCGATCGTGAAGCCGATCGTGTAGTGCAGCAGCGCGGGGTAGCCCTCCGCCGCGTCCGCCGCCGAGAAACCCGCGTCCCGCAGTGTGCGCAGCGTGAGTTCGACCGTGCGGAACATCCCGGGGTGCGTGGTGTTCGTGCCGGCCAGGACGCGCGCGCCGTCGCGGTAGCGCAGCATCGTGCGCCGCAGGCGGCGGGCGCCGTCGGCCAGCCAGTCCTCCCAGGACACCCCGGCGCCCGGCGCTTCGAGCCCTCCGGTGGCTTCCAGGTACATCGTGGTGGCCATCGCGTCCAGTAGTTCCTGCTTGTTCTTCACGTGCCAGTACAGGGTCGGCGCCCGCACGCCGAGTTCCGTCGCGACCAGCCGCATCGTGAGCCCGTCGAGGCCGACGTCGGTGAGCAGTCGCAGCGCCGTCCGCGCGATGACCTCCGGATTGATCGCCATGGCTTGACACTCTAACAGAGTTAGGGAACTCTCTAATCATGTTAGAGAACGTGGTGATCGCCGGCGGCGGGCCGACCGGTTTGATGCTCGCCTGTGAACTGCGGCTGGCCGGGGTCGACGTGACCGTGCTGGACCGCCTGCCCGGCCGCAGCGGCGAATCGCGCGCGGGCGGGTTGCACGCGCGCACCCTGGAGGTGCTGGACCAGCGGGGCGTCGCCGACCGGTTCCTCGCGGCGGGCCGCCCGATGCAGGTGGGCCACTTTTCGGGGCTGTGGCTGGACTTCAGCCGCCTGCCGACCCGGTACCCGTTCCTGCTGAACCTGTTGCAGGCCGACGTGGAGCGGCTGCTGGAGCAGTGGGCCGCCGAGCTGGGCGTGCGGGTGCGGTGGTCGTCCGAGGTGACCGGGTTCCGGCAGGACGCGACCGGCGTCGAGGTGGCGCTGGCGGACGGTGCCACCATCGAGGCGGCCTACCTGGTCGGCTGCGACGGCGGGCGCAGCGCCGTCCGCAAGCTCGCCGGCATCGGCTTTCCCGGCACGCCCGCGACGCTGACCGCGCTGCTCGGCGACGTCGAGCTGACCGACCCGCCCGGCGAGCCGGTCTTCATGCGCCGCACCGAGCACGGCGACTTCTCGGTGCTGGGCTTGCAGCCGGGCTGGTACCGGGTCATGACCACCCGCTACGACCGCGTGGCCGGCCGGGACGAGCCGGTCACGTTCGAGCAGTTGCGCGAGTCGCTGATCGAGATCGCGGGCACCGACTTCGGCATGCACAGCCCCCGCTGGATCTCCCGCTACGGCGACGCCGCGCGACAGGCCGAGCAGTACCGGCGCGGCCGCGTGCTGCTCGCCGGCGACGCGGCGCACATCCACTTCCCGGCGGGCGGGCAGGGCCTGAACACGGGTGTGCAGGACGCGGTCAACCTCGGCTGGAAGCTGGCCGCGGTCGTCCGCGGTCACGCGCCCGAGGCCCTGCTCGACACCTACCACGCGGAACGGCACCCCGTCGGCGAACGGCTCCTGCACAACACCCGCGCGCAGACCGCGTTGAGCCGGCCGGGAGCGCACGTCGACGCCCTGCGGGAGGTGTTCGCCGGCCAGATCGCGATCGAGGAGGTGAACTACGCACTCGCCGGCATGATCACCGCGCTCGACGTCCGCTACCCGCTCGGCGACGCGGATCCCTTGCTGGGACTGCGGATGCCGGACCTCGACCTCGTCACCGAACACGGCGCGACCCGGCTGTTCACGCTGCTGCACGCGGGCCGGGCGGTGCTGCTGGACCTCGCAGGCGACCCGGAACCGGCGGCCGCCGCGCGGGATTGGGACGACCGGCTCGACGTCGTCGTCGCCAAGGGCCCGTCCGGCTTCCCGCCGGCCGTCCTCATCCGCCCCGACGGCCACGTGGCGTGGACGGCCGCACCGGGTGTCGACGGACTTCGTGCCGCCTGCGCCAAGTGGCTGGGGCCCGTCACTGGTTGAGGTAGGCGAGGACCGCCCGCACCCTGCGGTGGGTGTCGTCGGACGGGGGCAGGTCCAATTTGGTCAGGATGTTGCCGATGTGCTTTTCCACCGAGGCCGGTGCGAGCACCAGTTCCGCGCAGATCGCCGAGTTCGACAGCCCCTGCGCGACCAGCCCGAGCACCTCGCGTTCGCGCGCCGTGAGCGCCGCGATGCCCTGGTCGCCGGTGTTGCGCGCGAACAACTGCCGCACCACCTCGGGGTCCATCGCGGTGCCGCCGGCGGCCACGCGCTCCAGCGCGTCGAGGAAGTCGTCGAGCGCCGTCACGCGGTCCTTGAGCAGGTAACCGACCGCGCCCTGGCCGTCGGCGATCAGCTCGGCGGCGTACACGCGCTCGACGTACTGGGACAGGATCAGGATCGGCGTCCGCGGCTCGCGCCCGCGGATGGACAGGGCCGCCCGCAGGCCTTCGTCCCGGAAGCCCGGCGGTAACCGCACGTCCACGATGGACACGTCCGGTCGGTGCTCGGCCACCGCCGCTTCCAGTTCCGGCGCCGTCGCGACGGCCGCGACGACGTCGTGGCCGGTGTCGGTCAGCATCCGCACCAGCCCGTCGCGCAGCAGCAGCAGGTCTTCGGCGATCACAACGCGCATGGCAACTCCGCTCGGACGGTGGTCGGCCCGCCTGCCGGACTGGTGACCGACATCGTGCCGTCGAGCGCCTCGACCCGGCGGCGCAGGCCGTCGAGTCCGGCTCCGGTCTGGTCGGCGCCGCCCCGGCCGTCGTCGCGGACCGTGAGGGACAACGTGTCTCCGGTGCGGCGGATGCTGATGGTGCAGGCGTCCGCGCCGGCGTGCTTCACGACGTTCGCGAGCCCTTCCGCGGCGACGAAGTAGGCCGCCGATTCGACCGCGGGCGGTAGGTCCCCCAGCTCGTCCGCGCGGACCTCGACGGGCAGGGGCGCGTCGCCCGCGAGCGCGGCGAGTGCGGCCACCAGTCCGCGGTCGGTGAGGATCGGCGGGTGGATGCCGCGGACCAGACGGCGCAGTTCGGCCAGTGCCTCGTCGAGCTGCCGGCGGGCGTTGCGGAGGTCGTCCCCGGCCGGGCGCAGCTTGCGCTCGGCGAGCGCGAGGGTCATGCCGGCGGCGACGATGCGGGCCTGCGCGCCGTCGTGCAGATCGCGCTCGATCCGCTTCAGCTCGGCGGCTTGCGCGTCGACCACGCGGCGACGGGTGACGGCCAGCTCGCGGGCGCGGCGCGCGAGCCGTTGCCGGGGGCCGGCTTCCAGCAGCATCGCCGCGGCACGGGCCTGCAGGTTGGCCGCGGTGGTCACGAGCGGCCACACGACCGGCGCCAGCACCAACCCGATGCCGGTGAGCGCGAACCGGCCGCCGACGGTGTTGAACAGCCAGTCCACCACGGGCGGCAGGTACGGGTTGGGCACCGACCACAGCCACAGCGGCGCGAGGATCGTCGCGAGGTCGACGACTCCGGCGACCAGGCCGGCCAGCCCCGCGAGCCCGGCCGGGAACAAGGACAGCAACCACGCCAGGTCGCGCCAGGTGGCCGGCTCGCGGACCAGCGCGCGCCCCCGGCGCCACGGGTTTCCGCGCAACGGAGCGGGATACGGCGATTCGACGCGCCGCCCGAGCACCAGCGCCGCCCGCCACCGCTCGAACTCCGCGATCCGCCGGGTGCCCCAGGTGACCGCGAGGAACGCGGGCGGGGCGAGGTAGGTGAACGACAGCACGCCGCTGACCAGCGTGGTGACCAGGGCCCACGCGAAGGTCGCGGGCCCCAGCAGCAGGCTGGTCAGCAGGTGGGCCATCGCACGCGCCCCACGGCGGATCACGGTGATCAATCTAGCCGTCGGCACGGGCGGCGCCCGAGGGCAGCGACCGGGGGCGGATCACCACGCGGGCCGGGACGATCCCGGCGATCGCGCCGAGCAGGCCGACCCCGCCGAGCAGCGCCAGGTACCGCAGCGGCTCGGCGAACAGCCGCCACTGGCCGTCCTGCGCGACGCTGAACGTGCCGACCACCGCACCGCTGAGCACACCACCCAGCACCAGCGCGACCACCACGGTGATGAGCGTTTCGCGGTCGAGCATGCGGTGCAGTTGCCTCGGGGTGGCACCGGCCAGGCGCAGGTCGGCGAACTCCCGGCGGCGCGCCCCGGTCGCGATGGCGAAGGTGTTGACGACGGCGATCGCGGTGAAACCGAGCGAGATGGCCACCATCAGCTCCCACGCCGCCTGCTGGTTCTGGACGTCCGCCGCACCGGCCCGCGGATCCGTGACGGGCGCCGCCGGCCACCGGTGTTCGACCGCGGCGACGAGGCCGGGGGTGCCGCGCAGGTACAAGGAGGTGACGAGACCGCGTGGATCGTGCGCGGCGACGAGGTCGGCGGGCAGCACCAGGTCACCGAAGCCACGCCAGTTCGCGTACACGGCGACGACGGTCAGCTCGGTCCGCGTGCCGTCGGCGAGCCAGAACACCGGCCGGTCGCCGACGTGCCAGCCGCGCGCCTCCGCGAGCGGTTCGCTCACGGCGACCGTCCCGTCCCGCAGTGCCAGTTCCCCTTGCCGCACACCGAGATCGACGGCAGGCTCACCCGTCGTCCGCAAGCCCTGCGCGGCGTAGTCCTCGGGCTTGCCCTCCTGGTCGACGACGACCCGCGTCGCCATTGTCGCGGCGGAGCCGGTGACCTCGGGCAGAGCCGTGACCTCGGTGGCGGTCCCGAGCGGCATGGCCGCGGCGACCCGGACCGTCGCCGTCGCCGTGCGCGCGGCCTGCTGGTCGCCGGTCACTTCGGTGAGGATGTCGCCGTTGAGCAGCATCGTGCCGTTGATCGCGAACATCAGCGTCAGCGGGATCGCGACGCCGACGACGCGCCTGCTGTCGGCGCGGGTCATCGCGCTCGCCAGCCTGCCGGTGGCGCCGGCGACCCCAGCGACCCTGGCCACCACCGCGGTGAGGGGACCGACGACGAGCGGCCCGAGCGCGGCAGCCGCGCACAGCAGCAGCGAGCAGGAGATGAACCCCATCCCCATGCCGAACGGGCCGCCGAGCGGCACCAGGCTCAGCACGGCCACGGCACCGGCGGTCAGGACGGTCGCGAGGACGATCCGTGGCGCCTTGCCGACGCGGCCTGCCGTCACGGTTTCCCGCAGCGCCTGCGTCGGAGCGATTCGCACCGCCCGACGGGCCGCGATCGCCGTGGCCAGCACCGTCACCGCGAGGCCCAGCACGACCGCGGCGATCAGCACGACCGCGTTGAGCGACACGGTGAACTGCGGTGGCACCGCGCCGAGGTCGCGGAACCGGGCGGCGACCAGCTCGGCCACCACGATCCCGCACGGCAGGCCGGGCACGGCCGCGGCCAGCGTCACGAGCGTGATCTCCAGCCTCAGCATCCGGCGCAGCTGCCGGGGCGTGGCGCCCGCGGCGCGCAGCAGGGCGAGTTCCCGCAGCCGCTGCTGGACGGCCAGCGACACGGTGCCGGTCAGCACGAACACCGCCGCGAAGCCGGTGATGCCGAGGACGAACCCGAAGATGGAGATCGCGCCGATGTAGTCGGGGACCGCGCCGGGGAGATCGGCGGTGACCCGGTCGGCTCCCGTGTGGACGGTGGCGGTGCCGCGGACCCGCTCGCCCAGCGCCGCCAGCGCGGTCCCGGTGTCCACGCCCGGCTCCAGGCGCACCGCGACCGCGGTCGGGCCGGGCAGCCCGGACAGCTCGGCGACCTGCTCGTCGGCGGCGAACACCGCCGCCTGTCCCGGCACGTCCCCGTCGACCACGCCGGCCACCAGCAGGTCGTGCACGCCGGTGCGGGTGGTCAGCCGCACGGACTGACCGACGGGCACCCCGAACGCGGCCTGCAGCACCACTTCGCCCGGACGCGGCGCGGCGCCTTCCCGCAGTGGGTAGGGCGTCAGCGCGGCCGAGGACCAGCCGTGCGCGACGCTCGCCGCGTCCGGCGCCCGCACCGGCTCGCCGCCGAGGTCGAGCGCCACCGGGAACGCGTAGTCCGCGACGGCGGCGGCCACCCCGGGCACCGCCGCCAACTCCCCGGTCAGCCCGGCCGGCAGCGGTTCGGCACCGGTGAGCCGTTCCTCCTTCGTCTTGGTCTTGACCTTGTCGCCCTTGTCACTGGCGGTGGTCAGCACGACCGACCGGTCACCCGCGACCACCGCGTCCGCGGCGGCGAACCGGTTCCCGCCGGGTCCCTGGGTCAGTACCGACCACAGCAGCAGCCCGCTGCCGGCGATCAGCGCGATCGCCAGGAACGCGGTGAGGAACGTGCCCACGAACGACCCGAGCCGGTGCCGCACGCCGGCCGCGGCGAGTTTGCGCATCATCGGGTCAGCTCCATCATGCGCGCCGACACCTGCTCGGCGGACGGCGCGGCCAGCTCGCCGGCGACCCGGCCGTCGGCGAGGAACACCGCGCGGTCGGCCCAGGCGGCCGCGGCCGGGTCGTGCGTCACCATCACGATCGTCGCGCCCAGCTCGTCGACGAACCGGCGCAGCAGGCCCAGCACCTCGCGCCCGGTGGACAGGTCCAGCGCACCCGTCGGCTCGTCCCCGAAGATCACCTCCGGCCTGCCGGCCAGCGCGCGGGCGAGCGCGACCCGCTGCTGCTGCCCGCCCGACAGCTGACCCGGCCGCGCCTTCTCCCGCCCGGCCAGGCCCACCCGGGTCAGCAGTTCCCGTGCCCACTCGCGGTCCGGCCGGACGCCGGCGAGCCGCTGCGGCAGCAACACGTTGTCCCACACCGAAAGCGAGTCGACGAGGTTGAACGACTGGAACACGAACCCGACGTGGGCGCGCCGGACCGCGGTCAGCTTCGGCTCACGCAGGGTCGCGACGTCACGTCCGGCCAGCACGACCCGGCCCGACGTCGGCCGGTCCAGGCCCGCCGCGCAGTGCAGCAGCGTCGACTTGCCCGACCCGGAGGGCCCCATCACCGCCGTGAACGTCCCGCGGGTGAACCCCGCGGTGACGCCGTCGAGCGCCCGCACCCCACCGGGATGCACCTTCGTCACCTCGAGCAGCTCGACCACTTCCCGCGGCGGAGCGTCCATCGAATTCCGTACCAGCACCATGGGAAAGATCCTGGTCGCGGGCGGGTCCGGGCCCCACCGGGCGGGCAATGATCTCCGGGGTAGGGCTGGCCCTACCCCGCGGCCGCGATCAGGGCCGGTGGTTCGCGTCGGTGCCGTGGTCGACCGGCACGTCACCGGTCGAGTCGCGGCGCAGCATCGCCAGTGCGATGCCCAGACCCGCCAGCGTGACGGCGGCCGCGGCCGGGTAGAGCGCTTCCGCGCCGGCGCCGGTCAGCAGCTGTCCGCCCAGCCATCCGCCGAAGGCGGCGGCGAGCTGGAAGCCGGAGGCGTTGACCGCGATGGCGAGCGTCGGCGCGGCTCCCGCGGCGGTGAGCACGCGCGTCTGCATGCCGGGGATGATCGCGAACGCCAGCGCGCCGAGGACGAACGTCAGGATCGCCACTGCCACGCGGTTGTCGCCGGCGATCCAGAGCAGCAGCAACGTGACGGCGAGCGCGGCGAGCATCCAGGCGAGCGACGGCATCAGCGCGCGGTCGGCGAGCCGTCCGCCGAGCAGGTTCCCGAGCACCGCCCCGGCTCCATACACGAGCAGCAGTACCGGCACGGCGTCCGCGCCGAAGCCGCTCACGTCGGTCAGCAGTGTCGCGATGTAGGTGAAAACCGTGACGGCGCCGAGGTTTCCCACCGCGGTCAGGAGGATGCCGAGCTGCACCTCGCGGTCGGTGAGGACCCGCAGTTCCCCGGCAGCCGACGCGCCGGCCGCCGGGAACGCCGGGACGGAACGCAGCACCAGCATGAGCGCGAGGAGCGTGATCGCCGCGACCGCGACGAAGGTGGACCGCCAGCCGAAGTGGTGCCCCACGAACGTGCCCAGTGGTGTGCCCAGGACGATCCCGAGGTTCATCCCCAGCGCGACCTTCGCGATCATGCTCGGCTGCCGGCCCGGCGCGGCCATCGCCGCCGTGGTGGCGATCGCGACCGCGAAGAACGTGGCGACGACCAGGCCCGCGACGAACCTCGCCAGCAGCAGGACGGCGTACCCCGGCGCGAGGGCCGATCCCAGGTTCCCCAGCACGGACACCACGACGAGCCCGGTGATCAGCGGTTTCCGGGCGACGCGCGCGGTGAGCGCGGTGAGGACCGGGCCGCCCACGATCATCCCCGCGGCGTAGGCGCTGACCAGCAGACCGGCCGACGGGACGGACACGGACAGGCCGGCTGCGACGTCCGGCACGAGACCGGCGATCACGAACTCGCCGGTGGTGAGCCCGAAGACGACGAGCATCAGCGAGAAGACGGGCAACGGCACCACGACCCCCAAGTGATTCGAACTGTAATAATGCTAGTCAGAACTATCACAGTTCGGAACACCGTCGCTAGACTCGGGATCATGGTGGACGCCGGGATCGACCGCGACGTGTGCAAACTCGTGCACGAGTTCGCGCGACGGCTGGACGTGCACGTGCGGCGGGTCGGCGAGGAGGTCGGCCTGACCCCGACGCAGGTCGTCGCCCTGCGCGAGTTGTCGGAGCCGATCACGGCGCGGGAGCTGGCGAGCCGGATGTCGTGCGAGGCCTCGAACGCGACGTTCGTCGTCGACCGGCTCGAGGAGCAGGGCCTGGTGCAGCGCAGGCCGCACCCGACCGACCGGCGGGCCAAGGAGATCGTGCTGACGGCCGCCGGGCGTGACGCGCAGGCGGGCGTGCTCGACCGCCTCGACCGCGCTTCGCCGCTGGTCTCACTCGGCCGGGAGCAGCAGGAGCAGCTGGTCGAGTTGCTGCGTGAGCTCGTCGGGCCTCAGGGGCGGTAGTACGCCTCGGTGCCGCGGTCGACCGGCACGATCGCCTTGCCAAGGGGCATCAGCGAAACCGGGATCAGTTTGAAGTTCGCCAGCCCGAGCGGGATCCCGATGATCGTCACGCACAGGGCGATCCCGGTGAGGACGTGGCCGATCGCGAGCCAGATGCCGGCGAAGATGATCCAGATGACGTTGCCGATCAGCGACCCGACACCGGCGCCGCGGCGGTCGACGATCGTGCGGCCGAACGGCCACAGCGCGTAGTTCGCGATGCGGAACGACGCGATGCCGAACGGGATCGTGATGATCAGGATGCAGCAGACGATCCCCGCCACCACGTACGCGAGAGCCATCCAGAAGCCGGCGAAGACCAGCCAGATCAGGTTCAGGATGATGCGCATCAGGCGTGCAGCTCCCCACTGACTACGGTGACGGCCTGTCCGGACAGCGTCACCCGATCCCCGTTCACCAGGACCCGGACGATCCCGCCGCGTTCCGACGCCTGCTCGCCGACGAGCTTGACCCGCCCCAGTTTCTCCGCCCAGAACGGCGCCAGCAGGCAGTGCGCCGATCCGGTCACCGGGTCCTCCGGCACGCCGACGGCGGGCCCGAAGACGCGGCTGACGAAGTCCACGTCGTCCCGGTCGCCGGGCGCGGTGACGATCACGCAACGCGCGTCCCACCCCGCGATGACGTCGAGGTCCGGCTTCAGCTCGCGGACCTGGGCGGCGTCGGTGGCCTCGACCAGGACGTCCCACTTGCCGCGGGCGACGCCCGCGATCGTCACGCCCGGCAACGCGTCGAGGACGTCGTCGTCGGCGGCGCGCGGCGGGTCGTTCGGGAAGTCCATGCTGACCCACCCGTCGGCGGCGCGGGTGCGCAGCTCGCCGCTGCGGGTGGTGAACACCTGCTCGCCGCCGAGGACGTGCCCGGCGGCGAGGGTGGCGTGCCCGCACAGGTCGACCTCGACCGTCGGCGTGAACCAGCGCAGCGGCTTCGGGCCGTCGCCGGTGACCTCGACGAACGCCGTCTCCGAGTGCCGCAGCTCAGCGGCCACCGACTGCATCCACGCCGGGTCGGCAGGCTCGTCGAGCAGCACCACTCCGGCGGGGTTGCCCGCGAACGGGGTGCCGGTGAACGAGTCGACGATCGAGAGCCGCATGCCACCCACTCTAGGGGGTGTCCGGGATGAGCCGGGATTTCTAAACTCGGTCACAGTCAGTGTCGACAGCGTCCGAGGAGGCGTCATGCCAGCCGTGCCGAGTTATGCGTCGGGTATCTCCGAGGTGCCCTTGCTGGGTGACACGATCGGTGACAACTTCGACCGGACCGTGGCCGCGTTCGGCGACCGGGACGCGCTGGTGGAGTACGCGTCGGGCCGCCGGTGGACCTACCGTGAGCTGGCCGCCGAGGTCGACGCGCTGGCCGCCGGGCTGGCCGGGCGCGGCATCGGCAAGGGCGACCGGGTGGGGATCTGGTCGCCGAACTGTGCCGAGTGGACGTTCCTGCAGTACGCGACGGCGAAGATCGGCGTGGTGCTGGTCAACATCAACCCCGCCTACCGGTCGCACGAGCTGGAGTTCGTGCTGAACCAGGCCGGGGTGAAGATGCTGGTCGCGGCCCGCACGTTCAAGACGTCCGACTACGCGGCGATGATCGAGGAGGTCCGGCCGCGGTGCGCCGCGCTGGAGCAGGTGGTGCTGCTGGGCTCGGACGAGTGGTCGGAGTTGATGGAGTCCGGGCGGGGCAAGGCGTTGCCCGAGGTCGGCCTGTCCGCCGACGACCCGATCAACATCCAGTACACCTCCGGCACGACGGGCTTTCCGAAGGGCGCGACCCTCTCGCACCACAACATCCTCAACAACGGCTTCTTCGTCGGCGAGCTGTGCCACTACACCGAGGCGGACCGGGTGTGCATCCCGGTGCCGTTCTACCACTGCTTCGGGATGGTGATGGGCAACCTCGCGGCCACCACCCACGGGGCGTGCATGGTGATCCCGGCGCCGTCGTTCGAGCCGAAGGCCACCCTGCAGGCGGTGGAGGCGGAGCGGTGCACGTCCTTGTACGGGGTGCCCACGATGTTCATCGCCGAGCTGGCCGAGCCCGGCTTCGAGGACTACGACCTGAGCAGCCTCCGAACCGGCATCATGGCGGGCTCGCCCTGCCCGGTCGAGGTGATGAAGCAGGTCATCGAGCGGATGGGCATGGCCGAGGTGTCCATTTGTTATGGCATGACGGAAACCTCGCCGGTGTCCACGCAGACCCGGTCGGACGACTCGATCGAGCGGCGGGTGTCGACCGTCGGACGGGTCGGGCCGCACCTGGAGGTCAAGATCGTCGACCCGGAGACCGGGCTGACGGTGCCGCGCGGCGAGCCGGGCGAGCTGTGCACCCGGGGCTACTCGGTGATGCTCGGGTACTGGGACCAGCCGGACAAGACGGCCGAGGTGATCGACAAGGCGAGGTGGATGCACACCGGCGACCTCGGCGTGATGGACGACGAGGGCTACATCCAGATCACCGGGCGCATCAAGGACATGGTCATCCGCGGCGGCGAGAACATCTACCCCCGGGAGATCGAGGAATTCCTCTACACGCACCCGGATGTGCTGGACGCGCAGGTGATCGGCGTGCCGGACCAGCGCTACGGCGAAGAGCTGATGGCGTGGATCCGGATGCGCGAAGGAGCCCAGCCACTGACGGCGGAGTCGCTGCGGGAGTTCTGCACGGGAAAGCTGGCGCACTACAAGATCCCGAAGTACGTGCACATCGTGGACGAATTCCCGATGACCGTGACCGGCAAGGTCAGGAAGGTCGAAATGCGAGAGAAGGCACTGAAGATCCTCGACCTGAAATAAAAAAAACCGCCACCCGGCAACGCAAAGCAGGCGACTACCCCAACCAGACCTCCCCCGCCCCCGATCCACAGCCTGCTTTTAGTCGCCGATCAGCGGGGTCAAGGTACTCTTTCCCGCCTTGACGCCGCTGCTCGGCGACTGAAACACACT